>NZ_JBNFOF010000013.1:0-30956 GCF_057364645.1 Janibacter sp. CFPM2_SD2 | reverse complement strand
GCGAGCTGGGCCAACGGCGCTGGCCGAGGGCGACCGGCCGCGGAGCGCGAGGAGCTGACGCCGGAGCAGCCGGGCCGACGAGGAGTCCTGCTCGGGGTGCGGCTGCGCGAGGGCCTGCCGACCGATCGCCTCACGCCGCAGGGTCGCCGGGCCGTCGCCGGACTCGTCGCCGACGGACTCGTCGACGGTCGCGAGGCCGTGCGGGGGAGCGTCGTGCTCACCCGTCGCGGGCGGCTGCTCGCCGACACCGTCGTCCACCACCTCGTCGGGGGTGCCGGTGCCTGACGTGCCCGAGATCCCCGACCTCATCGCCTTCGTCGACCTGCTCGGTGTCTTCGCCAACGGCCTGCTCGGCGGAGCCGTCGCCCGCCGCTACCAGCTCGACCCCGTCGGCTTCTCGGTGCTGGCCGTCGTCTCCGCGCTCGGCGGCGGCGCGATCCGCGACGTGCTGCTCAACGTGCAGCCGGTCGCCCTGACCGACCTGCGCTACCTGACGGTGGCCCTCGTCGCGGCGGCCATCTCCTTCCTCGTCCCGCTCGAGGGGCGCCGGTGGCGTCAGGTCTTCCCCTGGATCGACGGCGTGGCCCTCGGCACCTGGGCGGTCGTCGGCACGCAGAAGGCGCTGCTCGCCGACATCCACTGGTTCCCGGCCATCCTGCTCGGCGTCATCACCGCCTGCGGTGGCGGCGTCGTGCGCGACATGATGCTCGGCAACGTGCCGGTGATCCTCCAGCGCTCCGAGCTCTACGCCACGGCGGCCTTCGCCGGGGGCGCGACCCTCGTCCTGCTCCACCTCATGACCACCGGGCCGCTCGCCTCGCTCGGCGCGCTCGTCGTCGGCGGCGGGGTCTGCCTGCTCGCGCGCAAGCGTGGCTGGATGCTCCCGACCGAGCCGCGGTGGCCGGCGAGCCGCATCCGCCGGCGGTGACCGGTCGGCGGACGCCCCTGTGCGGCACCGGATCCCATGACGCACGATGAGGGCATGACCACGACTCGCACCGCCATCGTCACCGGGGCCGCGCGCGGCATCGGCCGCGCCATCGCCCTCCGTCTCGCCACCGACGGTCACCACGTGGCCGTCCTCGACCTCGACGAGTCGGCCTGCCAGGTCGTCGTCGACGAGATCACCGAAGGGGGCGGCACCGCCCTGGCCGTGGGCGTGGACGTCTCCGACGCCGAGCAGGTCGAGGCGGGCGTCGCCCGCGTCGCCGAGGAGCTCGGCGCCCCCACGCTGCTCGTCAACAACGCAGGCATCATCCGCGACAACATGCTCTTCAAGATGTCCGTCGACGACTGGGACTCGGTCATGGCGGTCCACCTGCGCGGTGCCTTCCTCATGACCAAGGCCGCCCAGGCCCACATGACCGCGGAGAAGTACGGCCGCATCGTCAACCTCAGCTCGACCTCCGCCCTCGGCAACCGCGGCCAGACGAACTACTCCGCCGCCAAGGCCGGCATGCAGGGCTTCACCAAGACCCTGGCCATCGAGCTCGGCAAGTTCGGCGTGACGGCCAACGCGATCGCCCCCGGCTTCATCCAGACGGACATGACGGCCGCGACCGCCGAGCGCATCGGCGTGCCCTTCGAGGACTTCCTCGCCCACGCGGCGAAGGAGACCCCCGTCGGCCGCGTCGGCCAGCCCGAGGACATCGCCGCCACCGCCTCCTTCCTCCTGTCCGAGGAGGCCGGCTTCGTCTCCGGCCAGGTCATCTACGTCGCCGGCGGTCCGAGGGACTGATCCTTCGGGCGAAGGCTCCGGCGGGAGACGGGTCCGGTGGGCGAAGGGGGATGTCGGCGCCCGCCGAAGTCCTTCGTCTTCCTGGGACGCACGTTGTCGTGCCTGACTTCGGCTTGATGTGCGCCGACATCCCCCTTCGCTCGCCGTCCTGAGCCGAGTCACCTTGGCCGGGAAGCTCGTCCGTGGCCGGGAAGTCTGCTGGTGACCGCGCAATAGCCCGGCCACCAGCAGGTTTCCCGGCCGGACTCGGACTTCCCGGCCAGGCCGGCATCGAGGCGTGCTGGCGCTCGCTCCTCAGCCCTCGGGGGCGGTGACGAAGTCGATGAGCTCCTCGACGCGGCCGAGGAGGGCGGGCTCGAGGTCGGCGTAGGAGCGGACCGTGCCGAGGATCTGCTTCCAGGCGCGGGCGATGTCGGCCTGGGAGTCATGGGGCCAGCCGAGGTGCGCGCAGATGCCGCGCTTCCACTCCATGGAGCGCGGGATCGTCGGCCACGCGTCCATGCCGAGGCGCTGGGGGCGCACCGACTGCCACACGTCGACGTAGGGGTGACCGAGGACCAGCACGTGCTCGGGCGCGACCTTGTTGGCCTCGGCGACGATCCTGGACTCCTTGCTGCCGGGCACGAGGTGGTCGACGAGCACGCCCATCCGGCGGCCCCTGCCCGGTGCGAAGTCGCGGATGGCCGCGGCGAGGTCGTCGACGCCGTCGAGCATCTCGACGACGACGCCCTCGACCCGCAGGTCATGGCCCCAGACCTTCTCGACCAGCTCGGCGTCGTGGCGGCCCTCGACGAAGATCCGCGACCCGATGGCGACTCTGGCCTTGGCGTCGTGGACGGCGACGGAGCCGCTCGCGGTGCGGGAGGCCTGTTGCTCGGCCGCGGCGAGGGCGGCGCGCTGGGCCCCCTTCGGTGCGGTGAGCGAGACCGGGGCGCCGTCGACGAGGAAGCCACCGCCGAGCGGGAAGGCCCGCACCCTGCCGCGCGGTCCTCGAGGTGGACGACGTGCACGCCGCCCGCCTTCTCCACCGCGACGACGGCGCCGACCCACCCGGTCTCGACGTCCTCGACGACCGTTCCGCGGGTGGCCTCGAGGGCACGGGAGGTGGGCCGCGCCAGCCTGCCCTTCGACTTCCAGTCGCCGGAGAGCACGTCCTTGCCGTATCGATCGCTCACGAGGGGTGACCGTAGGCGCACACCGGGGGAGTGGTCGGCGCGGCACGCCGGGGTCGTTGGAATGCCTCCGACGGTCGTAGACTTGGCACTCAGGTGGACCGAGTGCCAGCGGTCCCGGAGTGGGTGACGAAGGAGGACGTCATGAGCCAGGAGCGGCGGATGGCCGTGCTCAGCGCCATCGTGGAGGACTACGTGCAGACCTCGGAGCCGGTCGGCTCCAAGGCGCTGCTCGACCGCCACCAGCTCAACGTCTCGGCGGCGACCGTGCGCAACGACATGGCCGCCCTCGAGGACGAGGGACTGATCATCGCGCCGCACACGTCGGCCGGGCGCATCCCCACCGACGCCGGCTACCGGCTCTTCGTCGACCGGCTCCAGGCGATCCGCCCGATGTCGCGCGGCGAGCGGGCGGCGATCACCGACTACCTCGAGGGCGCCGACGAGCTCGACGTCGTCCTCGAGCGCACCGTGCGGCTGCTGTCGACCCTGACCCGCCAGGTCGCGGTCGTGCAGTACCCCTCGCTCACCCGCAGCACGGTCAAGCACATCGAGCTCGTCCCGATGAGCGAGACCCGGCTCATGGTCGTCGTCATCATGGGCACCGGCCGCGTCGAGCAGCGCATCGTGCCGACGAGCGTCGACTACCTGAGCAGCCAGGGCGCCGAGGCCCTCGCACGTGCGCGCGGCCGGATCAACGCCGCGACCCGCGACCTGCGGCTCGCCGACGCGATCACCGCGCTGCGCACCCTGGCCGTCGAGGACGACGAGACCGAGGACGCCCTGACGGCCGGGGTCATCGCGGCCGTCGAGGACGCCCTCGCGCAGGAGCGCGCGACCAAGGTGACGCTCGCCGGCACCGCCAACCTCGCGCGCAGCTCGAGCGACTTCCCGATGACCCTCGAGCCGGTGCTCGACGCGCTCGAGCAGCACGTCGTCCTGCTCAAGCTGCTGAGCGTCGAGGCCGGTCAGACCGCGGCCGGCGTCTCGGTGCGCATCGGCTCCGAAAATCCCGTGTCCGGGCTGCAGGGCACCTCGCTCGTCACCTCCGGCTACGGCTCCGGCGACGAGCAGGTCGGCGCCGTCGGTGTGCTCGGCCCCACCCGCATGGACTACCCGGCGGCCATGGCGCAGGTGCGCGCCGTCGCCACCTATCTCTCGCGGATCGTGGACGCCTGACGGGCGACCGCACCGCGCACGACCACCCGACCCCCACCACCCACCGAGGACGTCACGCGTGAACGACTACTACGAGGACCTGGGCGTCAGCCGCGAGGCGACGCCCGAGGAGATCAAGCGGGCCTACCGCAAGCTGGCCCGCACCCTGCACCCCGACGTCAACCCCGGCCCGGAGGCCGAGGAGCAGTTCAAGCGGGTCTCGCAGGCCTACGACGTCCTCTCCGACGAGACGAAGCGCCGCCAGTACGACATGGGCGGTGACCCCTACGGCGGCCAGCACGACGGCTTCGGCGCCGGCTTCACCTTCAGCGACATCATGGAGCAGTTCTTCGGGCAGGCGGCCGGCGGCGCCGGGCGCGGTCCGCGCTCCCGCTCGGCGCGCGGCCAGGACGGACTCGTCGGCCTCGAGATCGACCTCGCGACCGCGGTCTTCGGCGGCCAGGAGGAGCTGACGATCGACACGGCCGTCGTCTGCGGCTCGTGCAGCGGCGACGGCGCTCAGCCGGGCACCGGCCGACGCACCTGCGACACCTGTGGCGGTCGCGGCGAGGTCCAGCAGGTCCAGCGCTCCTTCCTCGGCCAGGTCATGACCAGCCGTCCGTGCCCCACCTGCCAGGGCTTCGGCGAGGTCATCCCCAACCCCTGCCACGAGTGCTCCGGCCAGGGCCGGGTGCGCAGCCGTCGCTCGATGAAGGTGCGCATCCCCGCCGGCGTCGACGACGGCACCCGCATCCACCTCGAGGGCGAAGGGGAGGTCGGTCCCGGTGGCGGGCCGGCCGGCGACCTCTACGTCGAGCTGCGCGTGCGTCAGCACGAGACCTTCACCCGCCGTGGCGACGACCTGCACGCCTCGGTCGCCGTGCCGATGACCGCAGCCGCCCTCGGCGTGACGATGAGCTTCGCCACCCTCGACGGCGAGCAGGAGATCACCATCAAGCGCGGCACCCAGCCGGGCGACACGATCGTCCTGCCCGGCCTCGGTGTGACGCACCTGCGGCGCGAGGGTCGCGGCGACCTCGTCATCCACGTCGACGTGCGCACGCCGACCCGCCTCGACGACGAGCAGGAGCGCCTGCTGCGTGAGCTCGCGGCGGCCCGTGACGAGGAGCAGCCCGACGGCGAGCTCGACGACGTCGACTCCGGCTTCGTCGGACGCCTGCGCCACGCCTTCAAGGGTCGCTGACCCCGGTGACCGCACCGCTCTTCGTCGTCGACCCCGGCGCCCTCGACGGCCTCGCCCCTGACGCGCTCGTCGAGCTCACCGGCCCCGAGGCCCACCACGCGGCGACCGTCGTCCGTCTCGGCGTGGGCGAGGAGGTGCTCGTCGCCGACCGGCACGGGGCGCGGGTGCTCACCGAGGTGACCGAGGTCGGTCGCGACCTCGTGCGCCTGCGGGTGCTGGGGCGGGCCGACGAGCCGGAGCCCTCCCTTCGCCTCGTGCTCGTGCAGGCCCTGGCCAAGGACGGCCGCGACGAGGACGCCGTCGAGGCGGCCACCGAGCTCGGCGTCGACGCCGTCGTGCCGTGGCAGGCCGACCGGTCGATCGTGCGGTGGAAGGGGCCCAAGGTCGACAAGGGCCGACGCAAGTGGACCCATGTCGTCGAGCGCGCCGCCAAGCAGTCGCGCCGCGGCCGCTGGCCGCACGTCGAGGAGCTCGTCGGCAGCGCGGGGCTCGTCGAGCGCTTCGCCGGAGCCACCCCCTTCGTCCTGCACGAGGACGCCACCCTTCCGCTGGCGACGGCGGACCTGCCGGGCGAAGGGGAGGTCCTCCTCGTCGTCGGGCCCGAGGGCGGGATCTCGCCGCAGGAGCTCGAGCGCTTTCGTCGCCGCCGGCGCCCAGCCGGTGCGGCTGGGCAGCGAGGTCCTGCGGGCCTCCACCGCAGGCCCGGCAGCCATCGCCGTGCTCAGCGCGATGGGCCGCTGGCGATGATCGCCCCGGCGCCGAGCCCGTAGAATCAGCACCACGATGCCCTCATCAGACCAGCCCGACCTGCGCGCCCTCGACGCGATCACCGACGACCCCCGCGCGGTGCCCCCGGCACCGCCCCACGGGTCCAGCAGACCATCGTCCTGCCCGACAACGTCCAGATGGTCAGCCTCCTCGGCCCGACCGACGAGCTCCTGCGGACGATGGAGCGAGCCTTCCCTCGCACTGAGATCCTCGTGCGCGGCAACGAGTTCCGCCTCCAGGGCCCGAGCGGTGACCTCGAGGTCATCGACCGCCTGCTCGACGAGCTCATCGAGATCCTCGAGGCCGGGCAGCCGCTCAACAAGGACGCCGTCAGCGCTCGATCACCATGCTGCGCGGCCAGACCCGCGAGCGGCCGGCCGACGTGCTGACGACCAACATCGTCTCCAACCGCGGCCGCACGATCCGACCCAAGACGCTGGGGCAGAAGCACTACGTCGACGCGATCGGCGACAACACCGTCGTCTTCGGCATCGGCCCCGCCGGCACCGGCAAGACCTATCTCGCCATGGCCAAGGCCGTGGCGGCCCTGCAGGCCAAGCAGGTCAACCGGATCATCCTCACCCGGCCGGCGGTCGAGGCGGGGGAGAAGCTCGGCTTCCTGCCCGGCACGCTCAACGACAAGATCGACCCCTACCTGCGCCCGCTCTACGACGCGCTGCACGACATGATCGACCCCGAGACGATCCCGCGGCTCATGGCGGCGGGGACCATCGAGGTGGCGCCGCTGGCCTTCATGCGCGGTCGCACGCTCAACGACTCCTTCATCATCCTCGACGAGGCGCAGAACACCTCGCCCGAGCAGATGAAGATGTTCCTCACCCGCCTCGGCTTCGGCTCCAAGATGGTCGTCACGGGGGACACCAGCCAGGTCGACCTGCCCGGCGGCACCCAGTCCGGGCTCAAGGTGGTCCAGCGCATCCTCACCGACATCGAGGGCGTGCACTTCGCGCACCTCGACGCCGCCGACGTCGTGCGACACCGCCTCGTCGGCGAGATCGTCGGTGCCTACGACCGCTACGACGCCACGAAGGGGGAGCGCGCATGAGCATCGACGTGCTCAACGAGACCGACCACGTCGTCGACGAGACCGAGTTCGTCGACATCAGCCGCTACGTGCTCGAGCAGATGCGGTGCACCCGCAGGCCGAGCTGTGCATCCGCTTCGTCGACGAGGCGACGATGACCGTCCTGCACGAGCAGTGGATGGACCTCGCCGGCCCCACCGACGTCATGAGCTTCCCCATGGACGAGCTCCGGCCCGGGCGCGAGGGCGAGGCGCCGGTCGAGGGCGTCCTCGGTGACATCGTGCTGTGCCCCTCCGTCGCCGAGAAGCAGGCGCTGACGGCCGGTCACGCGGCGATCGAGGAGATGCTCCTGCTCACGACCCACGGCATCCTCCACCTGCTCGGCTACGACCACGCCGAGCCGGAGGAGGAGCGCGAGATGTTCGAGTTGCAGCGTCAGCTCCTGCTCACCTTCCTCGCCGGTCGGGGCCGGGAGGCCGAGGCGTGACGAGCCTGCTCGTCGGCGCGGTCGCCGCGATCGTCGCCGCCTTCGTCCTCACCCTCGCCGACGCCGCGATCATCTCCGCGTCGGCGGTCGCGGCCGACGAGGCGAGAGCGAAGGGCGGCGCGCGCGCGGCCCTGCGCCAGGTCCTCGCCGACAGCGCGGGCACATCTCGGTGCTCGCCTTCCTCGCGCGACCGCCGAGGCGAGTGCCGCCGTGCTCATCACGCTCGTCGTCGTCGAGGAGGTCGAGCGCACCTGGGTGGCGCTGCTCGTGTCGGCGGCGATCATGGTCGTCGTGACCTTCGTGCTCGTCGGCGTCTCGCCGCGCACCCTGGGCCAGCAGCACAGCACCGCGGTGGCCCTGGCGGCCGCCCCCTTCGTCGTCGGGCTGCGGCGGGTCCTCGGGCCGGTTGCCCGCCTGCTCGTCACCATCGGCAATGCCGTCACGCCGGGCCGTGGCTACCGTGACGGGCCCTTCCGCTCCGAGGCGGAGCTGCGTGACCTGCTCGATCTCGCGGGGGAGTCGGAGCTCATCGAGGACGAGGAGCGCGACATGCTCCACTCGGTCTTCGAGCTCGGTGACACCCTTGCCGGCGAGGTGATGGTGCCGCGGACCGACATGATCACCATCGAGTCGGACAAGCCGGCGCGCAAGGCGCTCAACCTCTTCATCCGCTCGGGGTTCTCCCGGGTCCCGGTCGTCGGGGAGTCGAGCGACGACATCGTCGGCCTGCTCTACCTCAAGGACGTCGTGCGCCGGCTGCTCGCCGACGAGGAGGTGCGCGACCGGGCCGTCGAGGACTTCATGCGGCCGGCCCCCTTCGTCCCCGACAGCAAGCCCGTCGACCAGCTGCTGCGCGAGATGCAGCGCGACCAGATCCACGCCGCGATCGTCGTCGACGAGTACGGCGGCACCGCCGGCCTGGTGACGATCGAGGACATCCTCGAGGAGATCGTCGGCGAGATCACCGACGAGTACGACCGCGAGGGGCCCGGGGTCGAGGAGCTCGACGACGGCCGCACGCGGGTGCCGGCCGGCATGCACGTCGACGACCTCGCCGAGCTCTTCGAGGTGACGATCGACGAGGAGGAGGTCGACACCGTCGGCGGCCTCATCGGCAAGATCACCGGACGGGTGCCGATCGTCGGCGCCCGCTGCGAGGTGGGCGGTCTCTCCCTCACGGCTGAGAAGATGTCGGGACGACAGCACCGCATCGCGACGGTCATCGTCGAGCGGGTCGACCCCGCCGACGACCAGGCACGCGAGCACGACCAGATCGGGGCATGAGCATGGACGAGCAGACCCAGGGCCAGTGGCGCGCGGGCTTCGCCTGCCTCGTCGGGCGGCCCAATGCCGGCAAGTCGACGCTGACCAACGCGCTCGTCGGCGACAAGGTGGCCATCACCTCCAGCAAGCCGCAGACGACCCGGCACACGATCCGTGGCATCGTCACGCGCGACCACGAGCAGCTCGTCCTCGTCGACACACCCGGGCTGCACAAGCCGCGCACGCTGCTCGGCGAGCGGCTCAACGACCTCGTCCGCGAGACCCTGCTCGAGGTCGACGTCATCGGCTTCTGCCTGCCGGCCGACCAGCGGATCGGGCCCGGAGACACCTTCATCGCCAAGGACCTCGCCGAGCTGCAGCGGGCCAAGCGGGTGCCCGTCGTCGCCATCGCGACCAAGAGCGACTCCGTCGACCGCGAGCGGCTCGCCGAGCACCTCATCGCCATCGACCAGCTCGGCGACTGGACCGCGATCGTCCCGTGCTCGGCCGTGCGCGGCGACCAGGTCGACGACGTGCTGCGGGTGCTCGCCGAGCACCTGCCGCCCTCGCCGGCCCCGCTCTACCCCGAGGACCAGCTGACCGACGAGGACGAGGAGAAGATGATCGCCGAGCTCGTCCGCGAGGCGGCCCTCGAGGGCGTGCGCGACGAGCTCCCGCACAGCCTGGCCGTCGTCGTCGAGGAGATCGTGCCCCGCGAGGGTCGGCCCGAGGACGACCCGATGCTCGACGTGCGGGTCAACGTCTTCGTCGAGCGCGACAGCCAGAAGGCGATCATCATCGGTCGGGGAGGCTCGCGGCTGCGCGAGGTCGGCACGACGGCCCGCCAGGGGATCGAGCGGCTGCTGGGGGAGAAGGTCTTCCTCGACCTGCACGTCAAGGTGGCCAAGGACTGGCAGCGCGACCCGAAGCAGCTGCAGCGACTGGGCTTCTGAGGTCACGAAAAGGTCACGACGGTTTGGGTTCTCTGACCTCCTCGGGCCAAGGTGGAGGGTCGCCCGGGTGATTCTCGAGCGGCATACGCCATCTCAATCGCCTACGGGAGGAGTGGCCCGCGTGTGCGCTGGGCCCACCTGACACGTGACTGAACCTACGCAGACCTCGACCTCCGGACGCAACGCGCCGCCGCGCGACACCCGCCGGGTGGACCACCCGGCCCTCGAGCCCCGGATCATCCGCAAGCAGGACAAGCTGGGGATCGATTGGATCGTCTTCGGCATCACCGCCGTGCTGTCCGTCGCCTTCGTCCTGTGGGGTGTCATCAGCACCTCGTCGCTCTCCAGCGCCTCGGAGACCGGACTCGACTGGGTCGTGACCAACACCGGCTGGCTCTTCGCGCTGGCCTCGACCGGCTTCGTCTTCTTCGTCATCTGGCTCGCCGCGAGCAAGTACGGCAACATCCCGCTCGGCGCCGACGGCGAGGAGCCGGAGTTCCGGACCGTCTCGTGGATCGCGATGATGTTCTCCGCCGGCATGGGCATCGGCCTGATGTTCTGGGGCGCCGCCGAGCCGCTCGCGCACTACCTCACGCCGCCGCCCGGCACCGGTGAGGCGGGCAACGACAGCTCGACGCGCACCGCGATGGCGACGACCCTCTTCCACTGGACGCTCCACCCCTGGGCGATCTACACCGTCGCGGGTCTGGCCATCGGCTACGGCGTCTTCCGCAAGGGCCGCGGCCTGACGATCAGCGCGGTCTTCGAGCCGCTCATCGGCAAGCGCCAGGTCAACGGCCCGGTGGGCAAGGTCATCGACATCTTCGCCATCTTCGCCACGCTCTTCGGCTCCGCGACCTCGCTCGGCCTCGGTGCCCTGCAGATCGCCTCCGGCGCCAAGATCGTCGGCTGGGCCGACGACGTGACCAACACGGTCCTCGTGCTCATCATCGTCGTGCTGACGATCTGCTTCATCTTCTCGGCCGTCTCCGGCGTCGAGAAGGGCATCCAGTGGCTGTCCAACACCAACATGGTGCTGGCCTTCGTCCTGGCGCTCTTCGTCTTCATCGTCGGCCCGACGATCTTCATCCTCAACCTCGTCCCGACCTCGCTCGGCACCTACATGCAGCACCTCATGGAGTACTCCGCGCGCACCAACGCGCAGGGCGAGCACGGCGTCAAGGGGTGGCTGTCCGGATGGACGATCTTCTACTGGGCCTGGTGGGTCAGCTGGACCCCCTTCGTCGGCATGTTCATCGCCCGCATCTCCCGCGGCCGCACCATCCGTGAGTTCGTCACCGGCGTCCTGCTCGTCCCGAGCACGGTGAGCCTCATCTGGTTCGCGATCTTCGGTGGCGCCGCCATCAAGGCGCAGGAGATGGGCGCGACGCTCGACAAGTTCGGCGACGGCGAGGAGAGCACGCTCTTCGCGCTCCTCGACTCGATGCCCTGGGCGGGGGTCACCTCGATCCTCGTCATGGTCCTCGTGGCGATCTTCTTCGTCTCGGGTGCCGACGCCGCCTCGATCGTCATGGGCTCGCTCAGCGAGCGCGGCACCCTCGAGCCCAACAAGTTCACCGTCGTCTTCTGGGGTGTGGCCACCGGTGCCGCGGCCGCGATCATGCTGACGATCGGCGGCGAGGACTCGCTGACCGGTCTGCAGCAGGTCACGATCATCGCGGCCCTGCCCTTCGTGCTCATCATGATCGGCATGGCCGTCGCGCTCGTGAAGGACCTGCAGGCCGACCCGATGGCCGTCCGGCGTGCCTACGCCGTCGAGGCGCTCAAGCAGGCCGTCGTCGCGGGTGTCACCGAGCACGGTGACGACTTCGTCCTGTCCGTCGACCACGCCGAGCCGGGCGAGGGCATCGACCGCGACAAGGTCGCGGCCGTCGTGCCCGAGTCGAGCAGCTCGTCGACCCCCGAGCAGCCGAAGGACTGACTGCTCGAACCGTCCGGGGCCTGAACACCGATGTGGGTGTTCAGGCCCCGACGCCTATCCTTGGGCGCATGCACATCGGAGTCTTTGGAGCCACCGGCCAGGTCGGACAGGTCATGCGCACGCTGCTCGAGGAGCGGGACTTCCCCGTCACCTCGATCCGCTACTTCGCGTCGGCACGGTCCGCCGGGTCGACCCTGCCGTGGAAGGGCGAGGAGGTGACGGTCGAGGACACCGCGACGGCCGACTTTTCCGGCCTCGACATCGCCCTGTTTTCCAACGGCGGGTCCACGAGCAAGGAGTGGGCGCCCAAGGTCGCCGCCGCCGGCGCCACCGTCGTCGACAACTCCAGCGCCTGGCGCAAGGACCCCGAGGTCCCGCTCGTCGTCTCGGAGGTCAACGCCGCCGACCTCGACGACGCGCCCAAGGGCATCGTCGCCAACCCCAACTGCACGACCATGGCCGCGATGCCGGTGCTCAAGCCGCTCCACGACGAGGCGGGCCTGGTCGCCCTTCGCGTCGCCACCTACCAGGCCGTCTCCGGCTCGGGCGGTGCCGGGCTCACCGAGCTCGACAGCCAGCTGCGCGGCGGCTACGCCTCCGGCGACCCCAAGGACCTCGCCCGCGACGGTGGCGCCCTGACGCTGCCGGCCCCGCAGGTCTACGAGGTGCCTGTCGGCTTCAACGTCGTCGCGATCGCCGGGTCCGTCCAGGACGACGGCACCCTCGAGACCGACGAGGAGCAGAAGCTGCGCAACGAGTCGCGCAAGATCCTGCACATCCCCGAGCTGCGCGTCTCCGGCACCTGCGTGCGGGTGCCCGTCTTCAGCGGTCACTCGCTGGCGATCCACGCCGAGTTCGAGCGCCCGATCACGCCCGAGCGCGCGACCGAGATCCTCGAGGCCGCCGACGGCGTCGTCGTCACAGCCGTGCCCAACCCGCTCGAGGCCACCGGCAAGGACGAGGTCTTCGTCGGCCGCATCCGCGTCGACCAGTCGGTCGCCGACGGCAAGGGCCTGACGCTCTTCGTCGTTGGGGACAACCTGCGCAAGGGCGCCGCCCTCAACGCAGTCCAGATCGCCGAGGCGCTGGTGGCACGCCAGGGCTGACGCCGCACCTGAAAAAAGCTGCCCCTTCGCACGAGTTCCGAACTCGTGCGAAGGGGCAGCTCTTGTTGTCGAGCCGCGGTGCGGCCTCAGCGCGGAGGCTTGACCGCCAGCACGGGGCACGAGGCGTCGAGCAGGATCCGCTGGGCCGTCGACCCGAGCAGGAGCTTGCCGACCGGCGTGCGGTGGCGCAACCCGATGACGATGAGCGAGGCGCCCACCCGCTCGGCCTCGTCGAGGACGAGGTCGGCGATCTCGGGGCCCATCGGCTGGGTGATCTCGACCTCGACGCCCGACTCGTCGAGTCGCGCCTGCAGGTCCGAGATCTGCGCGGCGCTGCCGTAGCGGGTGTCGACGAAGGCGTCTCCCTTCGTCGCGTTGACGAGGAGCACGTCCTCTCCGCGCAGCCGGGCCTCGGCCAGGCCGCGCTCGAGAGCCTGGGCGCTGGCCGGCTCCGGGGTGTATCCGATGACGATGGTCATGCCGAGACCTCCGAGGTCGTGGTGTCCTTGCGGCCACGGACGAAGCCCGCGACCACCATGCCGATGAAGCCGATGACGATGATGCCGTAGACGACGACCGCGGCGGGCTCGCTGAAGAGGCCGCTCCAGTCGCCGCTGGAGAGCAGCAGCGTCTTGCGCAGGTTCTCCTCCAGGCGGGGGCCGAGGATGACGCCGATGATCAGCGGCAGCACCGGGATCGCGAAGCGCCGCATGCCCAGGCCGACGAGGCCGAAGAAGAGCAGCAGGGCCAGGTCGAACCACTGCAGGTTGACCGCGAGCGCGCCGAGCGAGGCGAAGAAGAGGATGCCGGCGTAGAGGTACGGACGCGGGGTGCGCAGCAGCTTGGCCCACAGGGGCGCGAGCGGCAGGTTGAGCACGAGCAGCAGGAAGTTGCCGATGAAGAGGCTCGCGATGAGCGTCCACACCAGGGTGCTCTCGGACTCGAAGAGTGCGGGTCCGGGCTGGATGCCGTAGCCCATCATCGCGGCGAGCATGATCGCGGCTGTCGCATTGGTCGGCAGACCGAGGGCCAGCATCGGCACGAGCGTGCCGGCGGCGGAGGCGTTGTTGGCGGCCTCCGGACCGGCGACGCCTTCGATGGCGCCCTTGCCGAACTCCTCGGGGTGCTTCGAGAGCTTGCGCTCGGTGATGTAGGAGAGGAAGGTCGGCAGCTCCGCGCCGCCGGCCGGCACCGCACCGAAGGGGAAGCCGAAGGCGGTACCGCGCAGCCACGGCTTCCACGAGCGCTTGAAGTCGTCCTTGCCCATCCACGGCCGGCCCACGGGGATGATCTCCTGGGGCCGGCGGCGCAGGAAGGCCGCGACCCACAGGGCCTCGCCGATGGCGAAGATCGCGACGGCCACGACGACGATGTCGATGCCGTCGCCGAGCAGCGGGATCCCGAAGGTCGCGCGGCTCTGCCCGGTGAGCGAGTCGATGCCGACGATGCCGACGGCCAGGCCGAGGAAGAGCCCGATGAACCCGCGCAGCTTCGAGCTGCCGAGGACGGCGGTGACGGCCACGAGGGCCAGGACCATGATCGCGAGGTACGACGGGTCGCCGAGCTTGACGGCCTGCACCGCGATCCACGGCGCGAAGAAGGTCAGCAGCGCCGTGCCGATCGCGCCGGCGATGAAGGAGCCGATGGCCGCCGTGGCCAGGGCTTGGGCCGCCCTGCCGGCCTTCGCCATCTTGTTGCCCTCGATGGCGGTGATGACCGACGAGGACTCTCCGGGGGTGTTGAGCAGGATCGAGGTGGTCGACCCGCCGTACATGCCGCCGTAGTAGATCCCGGCGAACATGATGAAGGCGCTCGACGGCTCGACGTTGTAGGTGATCGGGAGCAGCAGTGCCACGGTCATGGCCGGGCCGATGCCGGGCAGGACGCCGACCGCGGTGCCGAGGAGGACGCCGACGCAGGCAAAGAGCAGGTTGGTCGGCGTGAGCGCCGAGCCGAAGCCGTCGATGAGGTGGGTGAGGTTGTCCATCAGAGGATCCCGTCCAGGATGCCCGCGGGCAGCGGGACGCCGAGGGCGACGTAGAAGGCGTAGAAGGTGCCCACCGACAGGAGGGCGCCGATGACGAGGTCGCGCACCCAGGTGCGGCTGCCGAGGGTCAGGGAGCAGCCGGCGAAGAAGAGCGCGCCGGAGATCGCCCAGCCGAGCAGGTCGACGGTGGCGATGAGGAAGACGAAGACGGCGACGAGCTTGAGGACCGTGAGCCAGTCGGGGCGCTGGTCGAGGTCGACGTCCTCACCCCCTTCCTCGTCGGGCAGGGAGCCGCGCAGGATCGCCACGCTCAGCAGGGCCGCGGTGAGGTAGAGCATCGCCGCGACGAACCACGGGAAGAACTTCGGCCCGACCGGGTCGGTCTCGGCGAAGTCGTTGCGCAGCCCGGCCGCGTCGACGACGAGGAAGGTCGCGACGATCGCGAGGAAGGCGACGACGACGAACTGGGTCAGGTCGCGCTCGCGCTCGGGCGCGGGGGTGGTGGGGGTCTGGATCGTGTCGCTCACAGCAGGCCCAGCTCCTTCAGGGTCGTCTCGACGCGCTTGTCCTGGGAGGCGAGGAAGTCGCCGAACTCGTCGCCGGTCATCCACGCGTCGTCCCAGTTGTTCTTGGTGAGCACGTCCTTCCACTCCGGGGTGTCGTGCATCTGCTGGAGCAGGTCGATGAGCTGATCGCGCCGCTCCGCGGAGATCTCCGGCGGGGCGAGGATCCCGCGCCAGTTGATGAAGGTCAGGTCGATGTCCGACTCCTTGAGCGTCGGCGCGTCGATGCCGGACATGCGCTTCTCGCCGGAGACGGCGAGCACCTTGACCTGGCCCTTCTTGATCTGCTCGGCGTACTCGCCGAGGCCGCTCATGCCGGCCTTGATCTTCGAGCCGAGGAGGGCGGGGAGCAGGTCACCGCCACCGTCGTAGGTCACGTAGTTGACCTCGCGCGGGTCGATGCCGACCGCCTTGGCGAACTCCATGGGGAAGAGGTGGTCGGGGCCGCCGGGGGACGAGCCGCCGCCGATGCTCACCGCCTTGGGGTCCTTCTTCCAGGCGGCGACGAGGTCGTCGATGGTCTTGTGCGGGGAGTCGGCGGGCACGATGACGCCCTCTGACTCCTGGACGAGCCGGGCGAGCGGGGTCATCCCGGACACGCGTGCCTGGGACCTGTTGGTCAGGGTCGCGCCGACGACGCCGAGCCCCATCGACATCATGAGGTCCTCGTTGCCGCGCTCGTTGGCCAGCCGCGCCATGGCGACGGTGCCGCCCGCGCCGATGACGTTGAAGACCTCGAAGCGCTTGGTGATCTCGGTGTCCTCCATGACGCCGACCGCTCGGCGGCCGGTGAGGTCGTAGCCGCCGCCGGGGGAGTTGGGGATCATCATGCGCAGCCGTGTCGAGCCGGCGTCGTCGCCTCGCGTCACGCCGCACGCGGCGAGCGAAGGGAGCGCCAGCGCGCCGAGCGAGGCGAGCAGCACGGTGCGGCGTCGGGGTCCGGGGGTCATGTCCGGCACGCCTTCCTGTGGATGGTGAAAGATGGGCACGCTCGATGGTGGCCCTCATGTGTGCGCCCCGTCACCATTGCGAACACAAAGGAGGTTGTGGTCTTTGCGGTCACGGTCCCGGTGGAGCCTCGCGGCCCAGCTGCTCGTGTGGCAGGTGGTCGCGCTGCTCCTCGTGCTCGTCGTGGTCGCCGCGATCACCGTCCAGCAGTCGACGTCCGACTTCCGCTCCTCCCGCCAGACCCGCATGCTCGCGGTCGCCGAGTCCCTCGCGGCGACGCCGGTCGTGCGCTCCGAGCTGGTCGAAGGGGGTAACCGTCGCGCCCTCGAGGCCCAGCTGGGGCGGGCGGCGAGCCTGTCCGGTGCCCGCCACGTGCAGCTCGTCGGCCGCGACGGCACGGTCTTCGCCTCGACGGACGCCACCGATCTCGGGACGCGGGCGACCCTCGGCGTGCCGGTCACCGACGGTCGTTCGTGGTCGGGCGACATCGTGCTCGACGGGGACAAGGGCGTCGGTGGCCAG
The DNA here is from genome assembly GCF_057364645.1 of Janibacter sp. CFPM2_SD2. Lineage (NCBI taxonomy): Bacteria > Bacillati > Actinomycetota > Actinomycetes > Micrococcales > Intrasporangiaceae > Janibacter > Janibacter sp. CFPM2_SD2. The sequence continues at coordinate 14,100 of NZ_JBNFOF010000013.1, read as the reverse complement.
GCGCCGGTTATCGGCGACGACGAGCAGGTGCAGGGGGTCGCGCTGGTCGTCGAGGACTACCCGCCGTGGTCGGAGCGCTTGCTCGACGCGGCCCCCGACCTCGTGCTCTTCCTCGGTGCGGCCGCCGCGCTCGGACTGGCGGGCGCCTTCGGGCTCTCCCGCTTCATCCGGCGGCAGACGCGTGGGCTCGAGCCGGCCGAGATCGCCCGGCTCGCCGACCACCAGGAGGCCCTGCTCACCGGCATCCACGAGGGCGTCGTCGGGGTGAGTTCCACGGGCCAGCTCACGCTCGTCAACACCTCCGCCCGGCAGCTGCTCGGGGTGGGGGAGTCCGCCATCGGGCGACGGGTGCTCGATCTCGACCTGGGCGGCGGGCTCGGCGCCTTCCTCGCCGGCGAGGGTGACAGCGACCCGACCCTGCTCGTCGTCGACGACCGCACCCTCGTGCTCACCCGACGGCGCACCTTCTTCGACGACAAGCCGGTCGGCACGGTGACGACGATGGTCGACCGCAGCGACCTGCTCGCGCTGCAGAGCCAGGTCTCGGCCCAGGCGAGCATCACCGATGCGCTGCGGGCGCAGACCCACGAGTTCGACAACCGGCTCCACACCATCTCGGGGCTCGTGCAGCTGGGGGAGTACGACGAGGTGGTCGCGCTCATCGCCGACGTCAACCGACGGCGCACCGAGATCAGCGAGACGGTGACCCGCTACGTCGAGGACCCGCGGGTCGCCGCGCTGCTCATCGCCAAGGTCACCGCCGCCTCCGAGATCGGCATCGACCTGTCGATCGAGCCCGAGTCGCACCTGCCGCGCCTGGCGCCCGACACGGCCGCCGACGTCATCACCGTGCTCGGCAACCTCATCGACAACGCGCTCGACGCGACCCGGGCCAACGGCGGCCACGAGACCTCGGTGCGCCTGACGACGGACGAGACCGGCCCGCTCGTGCGCGTCGCCGACACCGGCGCGGGCATCGCGCCGGAGGACGTCGACCGGGTCTTCGAGCGCGGGTGGTCGACGAAGCCGAGCGGGGCAGCCGGTCGGGGCATCGGCCTGGCGCTCGTGCAGGCCGTATGCTCCCGGGGCGGTGGCCGGGTGTCGGTCGCCCAGGGTGACTTCGGGGCCGTCTTCACCGCGTCCCTGGGCACCGCGCGCAGCGAGGAGCAGTGATGGAGCAGCTCGACGTGGTCGTCGTCGACGACGACTTCCTCGTGGTCAAGGTGCACACCCGCTTCGTCGAGATGGTGCCCGGCTTCCGCGTCGTCGCGACCGCCGCGACGGGCCAGCAGGCGCTCGACGCCGTCGACGAGCACGACCCGCACCTCGTCCTGCTCGACGTCCACCTGCCCGACATGACCGGCATCGAGGTGCTGCGTCGACTGCGTGCGGAGGGGTATGACGTCGGGGTGCTCATGGTGACCGCCGCCCGCGAGGTCGAGCAGGTGCGGGCGGCGCGCACGGGCGGCGCCTTCGGCTACCTCGTCAAGCCCTTCGGCCAGCCCGACCTCGCGGCTCGGCTCGCGGACTTCCGCGCCGAGCTCGAGCGGCTCGCGCAGGTCGACGAGGAGGCCGGGCAGGAGGACATCGACTCGATCTTCGCCGGCGGTCCGGCCTCGGCCCCGCGGCCGACGACCCTGCCCAAGGGCCTGAGCGCCGAGACGGGAGAGCTCGTCCTCGCGGCCGTCCGCGAGACGCCCGGCCTGTCCGCCGCCGAGTGCGGCGAGGCGGTCGGCCTCTCCCGGGTGACCGCCCGGCGCTACCTCGAGCACTTCGTCGGCACGGGCGAGATCGAGGGCCGGCAGCAGTACGGCCGGGTCGGTCGGCCGGAGAAGCGCTACCGCCACGTGAGGTGACGGGACCCCCCTTCGTCCGCATCGTGACCCGGGTCATGGTCACCCGAGGCGAGGAGTATCGTGCTGGGCATGCGGACGGACCTGCTCCTTCTCTGCCGCGGCGAGGCCTGACAGACGGCCACCTCGTCGCGGAGTTCGTGGTGCCGGCCCAGCCCCCACCCAGTGACGAAGGACAGCAATGATCCACCCCCAGCAGGCCACCGCGATGCCGGTGAGCAAGTACATCCCCTTCCAGGAGCAGATCGCCGTCGAGCTGCCCGACCGCACCTGGCCCGACCGGGTCATGACGCAGGCCCCGCGCCTGGTGCGCGGTCGACCTGCGCGACGGCAACCAGGCCCTCATCGACCCGATGGACGCCGAGCGCAAGCTGCAGATGTTCCAGCTGCTCGTCAAAATGGGCTACAAGGAGATCGAGGTCGGCTTCCCGAGCGCGAGCGAGACCGACTACAACTTCTGCCGCGAGCTCATCGACGGTGGCCACATCCCCGACGACGTGACGATCCAGGTGCTCACGCAGTGCCGTGACCACCTCATCGAGAAGACCTTCGACGCCATCGCCGGCAGCAAGACCGCGATCGTCCACTTCTACAACTCGACGTCCGTCCTGCAGCGCCGGGTGGTCTTCAACTCCGACCAGGACGGCATCGTCGACATCGCCCTGCAGGCGCGCGCCTGTGCAAGAAGCTCGAGGAGACCATCCCCGACACCGACGTCTACTACCAGTACTCGCCGGAGTCCTACACGGGCACCGAGCTCGACTTCGCGGCGCGGATCTGCAACGAGGTCATCGACGTCATCGACCCGACGCCCGACCACAAGATGATCATCAACCTGCCGGCGACGGTCGAGATGGCCAGCCCCAACGTCTACGCCGACTCGATCGAGTGGATGAGCCGCCACATCGAGCGCCGCGAGTCGGTCATGCTCTCGCTGCACCCGCACAACGACCGTGGCGAAGGGGTGGCTGCCGCCGAGCTCGGCTACCTCGCCGGGGCCGACCGGATCGAGGGCTGCCTGTTCGGCAACGGCGAGCGCACCGGCAACGTCGACCTGGTGACGCTGGGGATGAACCTCTTCAGCCAAGGCATCGACCCGCAGATCGACTTCTCCCAGATGGACGAGATCCGTCGCACGGTCGAGCACTGCACCCAGCTGCCCGTGCACCCGCGCCACCCGTGGGGCGGCGACCTCGTCTACACGGCCTTCTCCGGCTCGCACCAGGACGCGATCAAGAAGGGCTTCGAGGACATGGAGGTGCGGGCCAAGGAGGCCGGCACCGACGTCAACGGCATCGACTGGGGCGTGCCCTACCTGCCGATCGACCCCCACGACATCGGTCGCTCCTACGAGGCCGTCGTGCGCGTCAACTCCCAGTCCGGCAAGGGTGGCGTCGCCTACCTGCTGAAGTCGGAGCACGGCCTGGACCTGCCGCGTCGCCTGCAGATGGAGTTCTCCGCGGTCGTCCAGCGCAAGACCGACAGCGACGGCGGCGAGATGAGCGGTCTCGCGCTGTGGCAGGTCTTCAACGACGAGTACCTGCACAGCGAGGACAAGGACGGCTGGGGTCGCTTCCAGCCGGTGCGCTCCACGCTCACCGGTGAGGACTCCGGTCTGGACCGCATCGAGGGGCACATCCTCGACGCCGGCCAGGAGGTCGAGATCTCCGGCAGCGGCAACGGCCCGATCGCGGCCTTCCTCGACGCCCTCGCCCCGCTGGGTGTCGACGTCCGCGTCCTCGACTACGCCGAGCACGCCCTGTCCGCCGGTGGCGACGCCCGCGCCGCCGCCTACGTCGAGTGCGCCGTCGGCGACCGCGTCCTGTGGGGCGTCGGCCTGCACGACTCGATCGTCAAGGCCTCGCTGCGGGCGATCCTCTCCGCCGTCAACCGCGCCGAGCGCGATGCGGCGGTCGGAGGGGCCTGAGTCCCACCCGCCTCGAGACTCTCGGGTGACCCGAGAAACTGCCCCTTCGCAAGAGCTTCACACCCTTGCGAAGGGGCAGCTTCTCTTGACTGCCTCAGCGCACCCCCGCGACGCGGAACTGGATGGACACCCGAGGCCCGACCCGGGCGCTCGTCTTGGGCACGGCGTGGTCCCAGGTCCGCTGGCAGGCGCCGCCCATGACGACGAGGTCTCCGTGGCCGAGCGAGACCCGTTGCGAGACACCGCCATCGCGAGGGCGAAGGGAGAGGTGCCTCGCCGAGCCGAGGGAGACGATGGCGATCATCGTGTCCTGCTCGCGGCTGCGGCCGATCCGGTCGCCGTGCCACGCGACGGAGTCCTCGCCGTCGCGGTAGAGACACAGGCCGGCGGTGACGAAGGGCTCGCCGAGCTCGATCGCGTAGTGGGCCGACAACTGCTCGCGCATGTCGGTGAGCAGCGGGTGGGGGAGGGCCTCCCCTTCGCCGTAGAAGCACTGCAGGCGAGGCACGTCGACGACGGAGTCGTACATCTGCCGGCGCTCGGCCCGCCACGGCACCTCGTGCAGCAGCGTCGTCAGGACCTCGTCGCTGCCGCAGGCCCATCCGGGTAGCAGGTCGAGCCAGGCGGTGCCGTCGAGGAAGCGGCGGTGCCGCCGGTCGAGGTCACCGAGCGTCGGGGAGTCGGCCGTGTCGAAGAGCGAGGACTGGAGCGCCTGCATGGACCGAGCGTAGCAGCGGGTCGAACGTGTGTTCGAGAGGTTGGACTCGGCGTGGGGGTGCGTGTCGTGTCGGTGCGAAGGGAGACAATGGCCCGGTGCCCCTCTACCGCGACTCCGGGGTCGTCCTGCGCACCCACAAGCTGGGTGAGGCCGACCGGATCATCACCGTGCTCACGCGCGGCCGGGGCAAGGTCCGCGCAGTGGCGAAGGGGGTCCGCCGCACGAAGTCGAAGTTCGGCGCCCGCCTCGAGCCGGGCATGCACGTCGACCTCCAGTGCTACGAGGGGCGCAACCTCGACACCGTGACCCAGGCCGAGTCGCTCGACCCGTGGGGTGACCAGATCGCCCGCGACTACTCGCGCTGGACCGCTGCCTCGGCGATGCTCGAGACCGCCGACCGGCTCACCGAGGAGGGCGAGATGGCGGTGCAGCAGTTCCTCCTGCTCGCCGGCGCGCTGCGCTCGCTCGCCCACGCCGAGCACGCCCCCGAGCTCAGCCTCGACGCCTACCTCCTGCGGGCGCTGGCCGTCGCGGGATGGGCGCCGAGCTTCCACGACTGCGCCCAGTGCGGCGAGCCGGGCCCGCACCGCGCCTTCCACGTCGCCCACGGCGGCGTGCTCTGCCGCAGCTGCCGCGTGCCCGGCGCCTCCGCGCCCGCACCCGAGACCCTCGAGCTGCTCGCCGCCCTGCTCACCGGCGACTGGGCAGCCGCTGACACCTCCCTCGACCGCCACCGGCGCGAGGGTTCCGGCCTGACCGCGGCCTTCCTCCAGTGGCACCTCGAGCGCGGGGTGCTCTCCCTTCGTCACGTCGACCGCACCCGCCCCGACCCCACCCCATCGCAGAGGACCGGATGAGCCGCTACGAGACCCCCTTCGCCCACCCGAGCGGAGCGACGCCCCCGCCCGTGCCCGCCGACCTCGTGCCCGGGCACGTCGCGATCGTCATGGACGGCAACGGCCGCTGGGCCAACCAGCGCGGCCTGCCGCGCACCAAGGGCCACGAGGCCGGCGAGGGGGCGCTGCTCGACGTCGTCGCCGGCGCGCTCGACATCGGGGTCAAGCACCTGTCGACCTATGCCTTCTCCACGGAGAACTGGCGCCGCTCGCCCGAGGAGGTGCGCTTCCTCATGGGCTTCAACCGTGACGTCATCCGCCGCCGCCGCGACCAGCTGCACGCCTGGGGCGTGCGGATGCGGTGGGTCGGTCGGCGTCCGCGGCTGTGGAGCTCGGTCATCAAGGAGCTCGAGATCGCCCAGGAGATGACCCGCGACAACGACGCGCTGACGCTCTACTTCTGCGTCAACTACGGAGGTCGCGCCGAGATCGCCGACGGCGTGCGGCGCATCGCCGAGGACGTCAAGGCGGGCCGGCTCAAGGGCTCGGGCATCGACGAGCGCACCATCGCGCGCTATCTCACCGAGCCGACCATGCCCGACGTCGACCTCTTCCTGCGCAGCTCGGGGGAGCAGCGCACGAGCAACTTCCTGCTCTGGCAGTCGGCCTATGCCGAGATGGTCTTCCAGGACACGCTGTGGCCCGACTACGACCGCCGCCACCTGTGGGAGGCCATCGAGACCTACGCCCAGCGCGAGCGGCGGTACGGCGGCGCGGTGGACGCGCCCACCACGGGGAGCGCCTGAGCGTCACCTACGCTGGCGAGACCGTGCGCCGACGCACGGTGAGCCGTCACGGAGAGGTCGCACATGTGTCGAGTCCTTGCCTACATCGGGCCGGAGACCCCGCTGGAGAGCCTGCTGCTCACGCCGGACAACAGCCTGGTCAACCAGGCGCTCGACCCGGAGCGGCACCCCGAGCTGCAGCTCGCGGGCTGGGGGTTCGGCGCGTGGGGCGACCACCTGCTCAAGCCGCACGAGCCCCTCATCTACCGCCGGCCGATGGCGGCCTTCTACGACGACAACGCCGCGAGCCTGATCCCCAGCCTCCAGGCCAACACCCTGCTGGCGCACGTGCGGGCGGCGGCCTACGACTCCCAGGTCGTCCTCGCTGACGAGAACTGCCACCCCTTCTTCTTCGAGGGGGCGCCGTGGCTCGTCGCGCAGAACGGCTACCTGCCGGGCTGGCAGGTCCTGCAGCGCGAGCTGCTGCAGCACTGCGCGGACGAGTACCTCCAGCAGATGCGCGGCACGACCGACACCGAGTTCCTCGCCGTGCTCCTGCTGTCTCTGCTCGAGGGCAACGGCGACGAGGACGTCCAGCGCGCGGTCGAGCAGCTGCTGCGGCTCGTGGCCGATGCCATGAGGACCCTGCAGCTCCCCGGGCTGACCAAGCTCAAGATGGCCCTGGTCTCGCCGGGGCGCATCATCGGGATCAACTGGGGGCTCGGGCACCGCGGCGAGGTGGACCCGCCGGGGGACTGGCGCGAGCTGCGCGAGGCTCCCGCCGGCAGCGACGACTTCGACCTCGGGATGCTCCTCGAGCCGATGTACCTGCTGCTGGGACGCAACTTCGAGCAGGCCGAGGGGACCTACGGCTTCGAGGAGTGCACCGAGGACGACGCCACCGCGGCGGTCTTCGCCTCCGAGCCCCTCACCGAGGACGGCGAGGGCTGGCTGTCGCTCGACTACGGCTCGATCACCTTCCTCGAGAGGCAGGACGACGGCCGGATCACCAGGTCGGTCCGCGAGCTCGCCCTGCCGGAGGCGCCCTAGCCGCAGTCCGCGCAGCGCCCGAAGAGCTCGAGCGTGTGCGACACGTCGGTGAAGCCGTGCTCGGCGCTCACCTTGTCGGCCCACCGCTCGACCGCCGGGCCCTCGACCTCGACCGTGCGGCCGCAGTCGCGGCAGACGAGGTGGTGGTGGTGGCCGGTGCTGCACCGGCGGTAGACGATCTCCCCGTCGTCGGTGCGAAGGGAGTCCAGCGCGTCCTCGTCGACCATCGCCTGGAGCGTCCGGTAGACCGTCGCCAGACCGATCTTGTCGCCGCCGGCGACGAGGCTCGCGTGCACCTCCTGGGCCGAGCGGAACTCGTCGGACCGGTCGATGTCGGCCTCGATGGCGGTGCGCTGCCGGGTGGGGCGGCGGGTGCGGGTGTCGGTCATCGGGGGCTCCCTCGAGGGTGGTCTCGGTGTGGTGGTCGGGATCGTGCTCGTCCCAGTGGTCACCGTGGCGGGCGTGCCGGTGTCCGTCGTGCAGGTAGTCGACGTGGTCGCCGTGCAGGACGACCTCGTGGCCGCAGTCCTCCCAGTGCACGTGCTCGTGCGCCTCGGCGGTGTGGTGGCGTCGGTGCCCGATCGCCCTCACGAGCGTCACGCCCGCGGCGGCGACGACGAAGACGGCGATGGCCAGCAGCACGATCGTCGCGCCCGACGGGGTGTCGGCGTAGAAGCTCGTGACGACGCCGCCGACGCTGGTCAGCGTGCCGACGAGCACCGCCCAGACCAGGCCACCGCGGAAGGAGCGGCCGAGGTACTGCCCGGTCGCATTGGGCAGGATCATCAGGGCGCTGATGAGCAGCAGGCCGATGACCCGCATCGAGATGACGACGGTGACGCCGGTGAGCACGGCGAGCAGGATGTTGGTCGCGAGCACGGGCAGGCCCGAGGCCCGGGCGTACTCGCCGTCCTGGGCGACGGCGAAGAGCCGCTCGCGCAGCACGAGCACGGTGAGCACGACGACCGCCGCGAGCACGGCGAACTGGACGAGGTCGCTCGGCGAGACCGTCGTCAGGGCGCCGAAGAGGAAGCCCTGCAGGTTGGTCGCCGACCCGGACGGCGCCTTGGCGATGATGACCACGCCCGCGGCCAGGCCGCCGTAGAACATCACCGCGAGGGCCAGGTCGCCCCCGGTGCGCCCGAGGTGCCGCAGCAGCTCGATGGCCACCGCGGCGAGCACGACGACGACGAGTGCGGTGAGCACGGGGGAGGTGCTCGTCAGCACGCCGATGCCGACGCCGGCGAGGGCGACGTGGCCCATGCCGTCGCCGATGAGCGACATGCCGCGCTGCACGAGGAAGACGCCGACGAGCGGCGCCGACGCCCCGACGAGCAGGGCGGCGATGAGGGAGTTGCGCATGAACTCCAGGGCGAGCAGGTCCATCAGCGGGTCCCTCCCGGCGTGATCATCGTCGTCGGCACGGCGGCGGGAGGTGGCGTCCCCTCGTCGGAGTGGTGGGTGTGGGCCTCCTCGCCGGCGGCGAGCTCGCCCGGCGCGCAGTCCTGCTGGATGCCGCCGCCGCGCACGACGACGGTGCGGGTGACGATCTCGGCGAGGGCGTCGAGCTCGTGGGTGACGATGACCAGGGTCGCGCCGCGCTCGACGAGCCGGCGCATGACGGCGACGAGCACGGCCTGGTGGCCGCGGTCGACGCCGGCGGTCGGCTCGTCCATGAGGAAGACGTCGGGCCGGCTGGCCAGGGCGCGGGCGATGAGCACGCGGCGCTGCTGGCCGCCGGAGAGGGTGGCGACGTCGTGGCCGGCCAGGTCGGCGAGGCCGACGACGGACAGGGACTCGCGCACGAGGTCGCGACTCGCCGCGTCGTGGATGCGCCACCGGCGCCCACCAGGGGGTGCGCACGGTGCGGCCCATGGTGACGATCTCGGCGGCGGTCGCACGGACGGCGGAGGCGAGCGTGTGCCGCTGCGGCACGTAGCCGATGCCGGCGCGGGCTCCCGGGGTCGCGACGTCGTGGCCGAGGACCCTGGCCCGGCCGGCGTGCAGCTCGGAGAGGCCGAGCAGTCCCTTGACGAGGGTCGACTTGCCCGAGCCGTTGGGGCCGAGCACGGCGACGACCTCACCGCGCTGCACGGTGAGGTCGAGGTCGCGCACGATGGTGCGGTCCTCGTAGCCGAAGGCGGTGCCCTCGAGCTCGATGACGGGTGCGGGGTCGGTCACGAGCATCCTTGGCCCTTCTCCACGGTCGCGAGGTTGCTGCGCATGACCGAGACGTAGTCGTCGCCGTCGGAGGCGTCGGTCAGGCCCTCGATCGGGTCGAGGACGGCGACCTCGGCCCCGGTGTCGCGAGCGATCGTCTCCGCGGTGTCGCGGGGGACGAGCGTCTCGGCGTACACGGTGGTGATCTTCTCATCCTTGATGTGCTCGATGAGGTCGGCGAGCGCCGTGGGGCTCGGCTCGGCGCCGGGCGTCAGGCCGCTCACCGACTCCTGGTGGAACCCGTAGCGGTCGGCGAAGTAGGCGAAGGCGGAGTGGCCGGTGACCAGGTCGTGGTTGGTGCACTCGGCGAGCCCGGCCTTGAGGTCCTTGTCCAGTGCCTTGAGTTCGCCGGCGAACTCCTTGGCATTGGCCCGGTAGTCGGCGGCGTGGTCGGGGTCGGCCTCGGCGAAGCGCTCGCCCATCGCCTCGACGACATCGGCGTAGCGGGTCGGGTCGAGCCAGAAGTGCGGGTCGGTGCTGCCGTGGTCGTGGCCCTCGTGTCCCCCTTCGCACTCGTGCTCGTCGTGCGCCGCCTCGATGTCCAGCCGGGCGAAGGGGGCGACGTCCATCGCGCTGTCGCCGGCCTCCTGCGCCGCGTCGTCGACCGATGGCTGGAAGTCCTTGAGGTAGATCAGCGCGTCCGCGCGGGAGGCCTCGAGCACCTGCTTGGGCGTGAGCTCGAGGTCGTGGGGCTCGGCCCCCGGCTTGGTGAGGTTGGTGACGCTCGCGTGGTCGCCGCCGACCCGCTCGGCCGCCTCCTGGAGGGGGTAGAAGGAGGTGGCGACGGTGAGGGAGGCATCGTCCCCGGCGTCACCGTCGGTGCCCGTCCCGCAGCCGGTGAGGGCGAGGACGAGGGCGGAGACGGCGAGGGGGAGGCGGTGGCGAAGCGGCATGAGAACGATTCTCAGCGAAACTGAGAACCGTTGTCAACTGAGGGTCAGCGGGGGACGACCTTGACGATCGTCAGGGCGACGACGAGCAGGATGACGGCGACCCGCATGAGCCGCTCGGTGCCGGTCAGTCGGGGCCAGCTCAGGGCGAGCATCCACAGCAGGAAGAGGGCGACGATGCCCAGCGGGATCGCGCCCCATGGGCCGATGAAGGCGCCGACGAGCACGAGCGCGAGGACGACGAGGACCGGCACGGCCGGAGGCAGCCCGGCGATGACGCGGGTGACCGGGAGGCTGGCGCGCTCGAAGGCGGTGGTCGCGACGGGCTCGGGACGGCGGGATGAGCTGCTGGACACCCCCACAGGGTAAGCGGGCCGATGCGGTCGCTCGGCACCGCGCCGGATAACCTCTCCCACATGGCCAAGCAGACCTCCACCGTGGACACCGTCGTCAACCTCTGCAAGCGCAGGGGCTTCGTCTTCCCGTGCGGTGAGATCTACGGCGGTACCCGCTCCGCGTGGGACTACGGACCGCTCGGTGTCGAGCTCAAGGAGAACATCAAGCGTCAGTGGTGGCGCTCGATGGTCACCGGCCGCGACGACGTCGTCGGCCTCGACTCCTCGATCATCCTGCCGCGCGAGACCTGGGTTGCCTCGGGTCACGTCGGCACCTTCACCGACCCGCTCACCGAGTGCCTCAGCTGCCACAAGCGCCACCGCCAGGACCACCTGCAGGAGGCCGTGGCCGACAAGGCGGCGAAGAAGGGTCAGGAGATCGACCCCGACAGCATCCCGATGAGCGAGATCGTCTGCCCCGACTGCGGCACGCGCGGCCAGTGGACCGAGGCCCGCGAGTTCAACATGATGCTCAAGACCTACCTCGGCGTCATCGAGGACGAGTCCGGGCTGCACTACCTGCGCCCCGAGACCGCCCAGGGCATCTTCATCAACTTCAACAACGTCCTGCAGACCTCGCGCAAGAAGCCGCCCTTCGGCATCGCGCAGACCGGCAAGTCCTTCCGCAACGAGATCACGCCGGGCAACTTCATCTTCCGCACCCGCGAGTTCGAGCAGATGGAGATGGAGTTCTTCGTCAAGCCGGGCGAGGACGAGGACTGGCACCAGTACTGGATCGACGAGCGCACCCGCTGGTACACCGATCTGGGCATCAACCCCGACAACCTGCGCCACTTCGAGCACCCGCAGGACAAGCTGAGCCACTACTCCAAGCGCACCGTCGACATCGAGTACCGGTTCAACTTCGCCGGCAGCGAGTGGGGCGAGCTCGAGGGCATCGCCAACCGCACCGACTACGACCTGACGAGCCACAGCAAGCACTCGGGCACCGACCTCGTCTTCTACGACCAGGCCAACAACGAGCGCTACACGCCCTACGTCATCGAGCCGGCGGCCGGTCTGTCCCGCTCGATCATGACCTTCCTCGTCGACGCCTACGCCGAGGACGAGGCCCCCAATGCCAAGGGCGGCGTCGACAAGCGCACCGTGCTGCGCCTCGACCACCGGCTCGCCCCGGTCAAGGCCGCGGTCCTGCCGCTGTCGCGCAACGCCGACCTCTCGCCCAAGGCGCGCGACCTCGCCGCGCAGCTGCGCAAGAGTTGGAACGTCGACTTCGACGACTCGCAGGCAATCGGCAAGCGCTACCGCCGCCAGGACGAGATCGGCACGCCCTACTGCATCACCGTCGACTTCGACACCCTCGAGGACAACGCGGTCACCATCCGTGAGCGCGACACGATGGCGCAGGAGCGGGTCTCCATCGACCAGGTCGAGGCCTGGCTCGCGCCCAGGCTCCTCGGCTCCTGATCGCATGAGCCGAGCCGGGGCGCCGATCCGACTCCTGCTGGTCCACGGCAGTCGGCTCAACGCCGCGGCGTGGATCCCGCTCGAGGAGGCGCTCCTCGGGCGGATCGTGTGCCACCACGTCGACCTGCCCGGCCACGGGCTGGACGCGGAGCTGCCCTTCACCATGGAGGGGGCGCTCGAGGCGGTCAGCCGGGGCGTGGCCGAGCTCGACCCCGGCCGGCACCGGGTGGTGCTCGCGGGCCACAGCCTCGGCGGGTACGTCGCGATGGAGTGGGCCGCGCAGCACCACATGGTCCTGGCCGGTCTGGTGCTCATGGGCTCGACCGCCGAGCCGAGCTCCCGGCTCGCGGGCGTCTACCGGTCGATGGCCTCCGCGCTGCGGACCGGTTTGGGTGACGAGCGGCGCGCCCCGCGCATCCGCGAGGCGGATGCCGCGTCGCTGCGTCGGATCATCGGTGAGCGGACCGCTACAGCCGTCCTCGAGCGCGGGCCGGGCCTCGCGGCGATCCCCGACGCGTGGGACGCGGTCATCGACGAGGTCGAGCTGGGGTCGCTCACCGATGTCGACGTGCCGATCCTCGCGGTCAACGGCGAGTTCGACCAGTTCCGCGTCGGCGAAGGGAGGGCCCGTCGCCTGCGTCAGGACCTCGAGATCGTCCACGTGCCGGGGGCCACGCACTTCGCGCCGATGACCCACCCGCTTCCTGTGGCCCGGGCGATCGCCGAGTTCGTCTCCGGCCTGCCGGCCTGAGCGGGCGCGGCGGCTCAGGCCGGCGGGAGCTGCTCGGCGAGCCACTCGCCGGTGTGCGCCCAGGCCTCGGCGGAGGCCTGCGGGTGGTGGAAGACCGGGGTGGGATTGTCGAAGGCGTGCCCGGCACCCTCGTGCCGCACGAAGGTCGTCGCATCGCCCCGCGTGGCGGCCTCGACGGCGGCGACCCCCTCGACGGGGATGAACTGGTCGGCGGTTCCCCAGTGGTGCAGCTGCGGGACCCGCACCAGATCGGCGAGCTCGAGCAGGGTCGGGATCTGGGAGCCGTAGTAGGCGACGAGCGCCGCGGGCGGCTCACCGGCCTGCGTGAGCGCAGCCGTCGTCGCCCAGGCGAGTCCGCCGCCGAAGCAGAAGCCGAGCAGCCCCACCGAGCCGGTGACCTCGGGGCGCTCGCGCAGCACCCGGGTCGCGGCGACGGTGTCGGCGACGGTCTGCCCCCAGTCGAGTCTCCCGGCGGCGCCCATGGCCTCCTCGAGGTGGTCGGCGTCCTCGCCGATCACCGGGCTGCCCAGGCGCCAGTAGGACTCGGGCACGAGCACGACGTAGCCGAGGTCGGCGAGGTCCCGGGCCCGGGAGCGGATGTAGTCGGCGACGCCGAAGATCTCCTGGCAGACGACCAGACCCGGTCCGCTGCCGCTCGGCGGCAGGAAGACCTGGACGGGCAGCTCGCCCCGTCGACGGGACGACGGTGCGCTGGTCAGGAGTCACGGAGCCCATCCGGCCACTCTAGGACCGCGGCTCAGGCGCCGGTGGCGACCGGGCGGCCCGGGTCGGTGATCCACTCGCTCCAGCTGCCGACGTAGACGTCGGCGTCGACACCGATCTCGTGCAGGGCCAGGGCGGTGTGCGCGGCGGTGACACCGGATCCGCAGTAGGTGCCGACGACGGTCACCTCGTCGATGCCCTCGCGGGCGAAGCGCTCGCGCAACTCGCGCTGCGGCCGCAGCCGCCCGTCGTCGGTGACGAGGTCGGACATGGGCACGTTGACCGCGCCGGGTATGTGGCCGGCCACGGGGTCGATCGGCTCCGTCTCGCCGCGGAAGCGCTCGCCCGCTCGTGCGTCGACGAGGACGCCGAGCTTGGCGGTTCGCCACGGCGTCGTCGGCGTCGAGGACGACGAGCGCGTCGGGCTCGAGGTGGACCTCGCCCGGCTCGGCGGCCACCGGCTCCGTCGAGACCTCGCCGCCGGCGCGCGCCACGCAGCGAGCCCGCCGCGAGGACGCGCCACG
>NZ_JBNFOF010000012.1:0-31743 GCF_057364645.1 Janibacter sp. CFPM2_SD2 | reverse complement strand
CTCGTAGAGCGCGTAGCGTTGTGCAGCCGAGTCGGCGAAGACGGCGATTGGCGGTCGGGGGCGAGCCCCTTTGGCCACGAGGGCGTCGGCGAGGTGGCGGGTGGCCGAGGGAGGCCGGCCCGTCGGCCTGCGCGAGGACGTCGTCCCACGTGATGTCGAAGCCGTCGGCGGCCATGTGCTCGACGATGCGCTGCAGTCGCGGCACGCGGTCGTCGCGCATCCGGCGCATCTCCTCGGCGAGCGCCGCGTCCTGAGGGTCGAAGAGGTAGGCGAGCAGGTGGACCGAGCGCCCCTGGTGCCGCGTCGACAGCTCGGCCCCGCGCACGAGGGCGACGCCGTGCTCGGCGGCCGCCTGCGCCGCCTCCTCCCACCCGACGGTCGTGTCGTGGTCGGTGAGCGCCACCGTCGTCAGCCCGGCCTCCGCCGCCTGACGGACGAGCTCACCGGGCGCGTCGGTGCCGTCGCTGCGGGCGCTGTGGGTGTGCAGGTCGATCACCTCTGCAGCCTATGACCTCGCACCGACGGCCGACGCAACCTGCGGCCCCCTTCGTGAGGAGTAGAGGCGTCAAGCAGCAGGGCACACGGCGGACGAAGGGGGCGACACCGGTGGGATGGTTCCACGACCGTGAGCGCGACGACGGGGACACCGCCTTCGTCGGCATCGCCGGCACTCGGCCGGACCGCGTGGTTCCTCACCAGCGACGGAGCGCCTCACCGACGACGCTCCGGAGGGCCCCACCCCCACGGGGACCCGGGTGGAGGACCGCGACGAGCTGTTCCGGCTGCTCCAGGAGCTGCCCGAGCACCGACCCCGACGACGTGATGAGCCGGGTCGACCGCCTGACATGGACGGTCGACGGGCAGGAGCGCGAGGTCAGCGCGCCCTAGGCCATCGACCGGCGCGCCCGACCCGTGGTCAGCCCAGACCCGGCCACTGGGGGGTGCGCTTCTCGGCGAAGGCGCGCACGCCCTCGGCGCGGTCGGCGCTGAAGGCGGTGTCGTGCCAGCGGGCGTCCTCGAGGTCGAGGCCCTCGTCGAGGCTCACGTCGAGGCCGCCGCGCATGGCCGCCTTGGCATTGCGCATCCCCACCGGCGAGTGCTGGGCGATGGTCGCCGCCATGGCGAGAGCCTCCCCCTTCGCGTCGTCGACGAGGCGGTCGGCCAGGCCGAGGCGCAGGGCCTCCTCGCCATCGACCCGGCGCGCGGTGAAGATCAGGTCGGCCGCCCGCGACCAGCCGATGCGGCGGGTCAGCAGCTGCGTGCCGCCACCGCCGGGGATGACGCCGACCGAGACCTCCGGCAGCGCGAAGAGCGCCCGCGGCCCGGCGACGATGAGGTCACACGCGAGCGCGAGCTCGCACCCACCGCCCATGGCATAGCCGTCGACCGCCGCGATCGTCGGCACCGGCAGGTCGAGGAGCGCCCGGTAGGCCAAGCGGTTGCCCGGGCGCTGTGCGCGCAGCTGCTCGTCGGTGAAGCCGTTGCGCTCCTTGAGGTCCGCGCCGACGCAGAAGGCCTTGTCGTGGCTCGACGTGAGCACCACGGCACGCACCGAGGTGTCGTCGGCGAGGGCCCCACCGGCCGCGGTGAGGGCCGTCGCCATCTGCGTGGAGACGGCGTTCATCGCCTCGGGGCGGTCGAGGACGACCTCGACGACGCCGGACTCGTGGCGGTCGATGCGGATGAGCGGGGTGTCGATCATGGGGCCATCCAACCAGCCGGTCCCGGGCGGGTGATCGAAAAATCTTGTGCACAGCGGCCGACCCGGGCAGGTGAGGGGCCTCCCCTTCGCCCGCCTGAGACGCCGATCCACGAGGTGAGACGATGGGCCGATGAGCGAGGAGCAGCAGCAGGCAGACAACCGCAAGCGGCCGACGACCGACGAGTTCCGGGCCTTCGTCGCCGAGGACTGGGCCCCGCGGTCCGACGACCGCCCGGCGCTCACCGAGGCGGCCGAGCGGGCCGCCGAACGCCGCGCCGCGGTCTCCGCCGCCCACGAGGGTGAGCGCCTCGTCATCCCCGCCGGCGGGCTCAAGGTGCGCAGCAACGACTGCGACTACGTCTTCCGCCCGCACTCCGCCTTCGCCCACCTCACCGGCCTGGGCGCCGACCGCGAGCCCGATGCCGTCCTCGTCATGGAGCCCCTCGGCGGGCCCGACGAGCACGCCGGCCACGAGGCGAGCCTCTACTTCCGCCCGCTCGCGCCGCGCGACTCCGAGGAGTTCTTCGGCGACGCCCGCTACGGCGAGTTCTGGGTCGGCGCGCGTCCGTCCATCGAAGACATCGAGGCCGAGCTGGGCCTCGTCGGTCGGCACGTCGAGCAGCTCGAGGACGCCGTCGGCAAGGACGCCGGTCAGGTCACCGTGCGCGTCGTGCGCGACGCCGACCGCGACCTCACCGCCCGCCTCGACACGGTGCGCAGCCAGGCCGGTGCCGACGCCGAGACGCTCGCCGAGGGCGACGCCGCGCTCGCCCACGACCTGTCGCACCTGCGGATGATCAAGGACGACTGGGAGCTCGACCAGATGCAGCAGGCCGTCGACGCGACGCGCGTCGGCTTCGAGGCCGTCATCCGCGAGCTGCCCGGCCTGCCCGAGCGCGGCCGCGGCGAGCGCTGGGTCGAGGGCACCTTCGGCCTGCACGCCCGCCACCAGGGCAATGGCGTCGGCTACGACTCGATCTGCGCCTCCGGCGACCACGCCAACACGCTGCACTGGATCAAGAACGACGGCGAGGTCAAGGACGGTGACCTCATCCTCCTCGACGCCGGTGTCGAGGTCGACTCGCTCTTCACCGCCGACATCACCCGCACGCTGCCGGTGAGCGGCACTTTCTCCCCCACCCAGCGCGAGGTGCACGAGGCCGTCGCCGCCGCGCAGGCCGCGGGCATCGCCGCGGTCAAGCCGGGCAACAAGTTCTCCGACGTCCACGCCGCCGCGATCCGCGTCGTCGCCGAGCACCTCCACGCGTGGGGGCTGCTCCCCGAGGGCGTCTCGGTCGAGGACACGCTCGACACCGAGCACGGCCAGTACCACCGCCGCTGGATGGTGCACGGCACAAGCCACCACCTCGGCATCGACGTCCACGACTGCGCCCTGGCGACCCGCGAGGAGTACATGGACGCCGAGCTGCAGCCGGGCATGGTCCTCACCGTCGAGCCGGGCATCTACTTCAAGGCCGACGACCTCAAGGTGCCCGAGCGCTTCCGCGGCATCGGCGTGCGCCTCGAGGACGACGTCGTCGTCACCGAGGACGGTTGCCGCAACC
The DNA here is from genome assembly GCF_057364645.1 of Janibacter sp. CFPM2_SD2. Taxonomy (NCBI): domain Bacteria; kingdom Bacillati; phylum Actinomycetota; class Actinomycetes; order Micrococcales; family Intrasporangiaceae; genus Janibacter; species Janibacter sp. CFPM2_SD2. Next base: position 28,476 of record NZ_JBNFOF010000012.1, on the reverse strand, counting down.
TCTCCGGCGACTGGCCGCACACCGCCGACGAGGTCGAGGCCTGGATCGCCGAGGTCCAGGGTCGCTGACCCTCCCTTCGCCTCTCACACGGGCGAGGTGGCCGAGACATCCAGAGATGGCCGGGAAATCCGGACCTGGCCGTGCAATTGCGCGGTCATGTCCGGATTTCCCGGCCATCGGCGCTCTTCCCGGTCAGGCCACCCGCGCCATCGCCTGCCCCACGAGGAAGTCCACCCGGCCGATCTTGCCGCGACGGTCGTAGATCTCGACCTGCGGCCCCGTCACCTGCTCGGTGTGCAGCGCCCCGTCGAGGCAGACGAGACCGGGGAGGAAGCCGTACTCGTCGGTGACCTGCGCGATGGCCATCCCCACGGGGACCACCCGCAGCCCGTCGACGACCTCGGCATCCACCCCTTCGGGCCACGGGCGCAGGCGCACACCCCCACGTAGACGCCCCCGGGGAGACGAGCAGATCACCTCGACGGTCGAGAGCCCCACGCCCCAGAGCGGTAGCCCGTGGAGCACCGCGGCGCTGGCGTGCGATGCGGCTGCGTCCGGCCTCTCCCCCAGAACCGCTCGGGTGCACAGGGCAAGACGAGCTTCGGGCTTCGCCGAGCGCCACCTCTCGCCCGCGGCGTAGAGCCCGCGACGCAGTCGCACGAGCTCCCCGGACCGCACCAGACGCTCGGTCTCGTCCGCGTCGATCTCGATCGCCCGCAGCCTGGCGGTCGTGCACACCTGACCGCCCGCGACGAGCACACCTGCGAGTCGTGGATCCATCACGACATCCTTGCGGGGTCCTCCCTTCGCTCGCCGGCGTCATCCACAGGCCACCGGGCTGCGCTGCCCACGACGGCCGAGAGATCCGGAGATGGCCGGGAAACCCGGAGTTGACCGAGCAATTGCGCGGCCGGGTCCGGCGATCTCGGCCAGTCGCGCGCTTCCCGGCCAGGTGGCCGGGTGTGGCCGGGTCAACAGCCGGACGGCCTGACCACCACGGGGGCGAAGGGGGAAGATGTCACCGACCCCCTTCGCCCCCACCGAAAGGCCCGCGCACATGTCGACCAAGACGGTCCCCGGCAACTACTTCGAGGACTTCGCGATCGGGCAGGAGATCCGGCACGCGACGCCGCGCACGGTGACCGAGGGCGACATCGCGCTCTACACCGGGCTCTACGGCTCGCGCTTCGCGGCGACGAGCGCGGCGACCTTCGCCGAGTCGATGGGCTTCGAGCGGATGCCGGTCGACTCCCTGCTCGCCTTCCACCTCGTCTTCGGCAAGTCGGTGCCCGACATCAGCCTCAACGCCGTGGCCAACCTCGGCTACGCGGGCGGTCGCTTCGGGGCGCCGCTGCACGTCGGTGACACGGTGACGACGACCTCGACGGTCATCGGCCTGAAGGAGAACTCCAACGGCCGCACCGGCGTTGTCTACGTCAACTCCGTAGGCGTCAACCAGCGCGGCGAGATGGTCGTCGACTACGTCCGCTGGGTCATGGTCCACAAGAAGGACGCGGCCTCCCCCGCCCCCGAGACGGTCATTCCTGACCTGCCGGGCGCCGTTGCGGCAGAAGACCTCCTCGTCCCCTTCGACCTCACCGGTCGCGACTACGACGTCGAGCTCGCGGGCTCCCCCTTCCTCTGGGGTGACTACGAGGTCGGTGAGCGCATCGACCACGTCGACGGCATGACGATCGAGGAGTCGGACCACATGCTGGCCACGCGGCTCTACCAGAACACCGCGAAGGTCCACTTCAACCAGCACGCCCAGTCGCAGGCGAAGATCGGGCGCCGCCTCATCTACGGCGGCCACATCATCAGCCTCGCGCGGGCCCTGTCCTTCAACGGTCTGGCCAACGGCCAGCTCGTCGCGGCGATCAACGCCGGCGCCCACGCCAACCCGACCTTCGCCGGCGACACGATCTACGCCTGGTCCGAGGTGCTCGAGCGCATCGAGCTGCCCGGCCGCACCGACGTCGCGCCCTGCGCCTGCGCACGGTCGCCACGAAGGACACCCCGTGTGCCGACTTCCCCTACAAGGGCGAGGACGGCACGTACCTGCCCGAGGTCGTCCTCGACCTCGACTACACGGTGCTCATCCCCCGCTGAGACCACGGAAGCCCGCCCGTCACCACCACCGAGGAGCCCACCCGATGAGGACCGACCACGAGACCATCTCCCTGAGCGTCACCGACGGGATCCTCCTCGTCACCCTCGACCGCCCGGAGGCGATGAACTCCTTCACGGTGACGATGGCCGACGAGCTCGAGGCGACCTTCCGCGAGGTCAACGACGACGACGCGGTGCGCGCGGTCGTCGTCACCGGCGCGGGCCGCGCCTTCTGCGCGGGCATGGACCTCACTGCCGAGGGCAATGTCTTCGGTCTCGACGAGAGCCTCACGCCGGTGCTGTCCGACATGGAGGACCTCGAGGACCCCGGCCTGGCCCGCGTGCGGGACACCGGCGGTCGGGTGGCCCTGGCGATCCACGCATGCCGCAAGCCGGTCATCGCGGCGATCAACGGCGCCGCGGTCGGCATCGGCGCGACGATGACCCTGCCGATGGACGCCCGACTCGTGTCGACGAAGGGGAGGATCGGCTTCGTCTTCGGCCGCATCGGCATCACGCCCGAGGCGACCTCGTCGTGGTTCCTCCCCCGCATCGTCGGCATGCCCGACGCGCTCGACCTCGTCTACTCGGCCGACATCATCGACGCCGAGCGGGCCCTCGAGGTCGGCCTGGTCCGCTCGGTCCACGAGCCCGACGAGCTGCTCGACGCGGCGATCGCCCTCGCCGACCGGTGGACCAAGGACCGCTCGCCGGTCGCCACGGCCCTCACCCGCCAGCTGATGTACCGCAATGCCGGCCTCGACCACCCGGTCGACGCGCACCGGGTCGACTCGCTCGCGATCTTCTACGCGAGCATCGGCGACGGCAAGGAGGGCGTGGCCGCCTTCCTCGACAAGCGCACGCCGGTCTACTCGGGCAAGGCCTCGCAGATGCCGCCCTTCTACGGCGCCTGGTAGCCACCACTCGTCGCGGAGGGGGCGACCACGCGCCGGTTGTCGAGCGCCGCACGTGGAATACCCAGCGCGGGACTCGACAGGACCGGCACCGCTCGACGTCCCCGTCAGGCCGCCCGCGCCGCCAACCGCATCAGCGCCTCCTGCACCCGGGCCTCCACGCGCTCCGGGTGCTCCAGGTCCGCCCAGACGAGTCGGATGACGATGCAGCCGAGCCCGGTGAGCCGTTCCTCGCGCACCTTCTCCCGGGCCAGGGCCTGCTTGCCCTCGGCCCCCTCGTACTTGACCAGGCCGTCGAACTCGATGACGAGCAGGTCGCCGACGAGGAAGTCCACCCGGCCGACGAAGTTGCCGTCGCGGTCGCTGATCCGCACCTGGCTCCGCAGGTCGAGGTCCAGCTCGCGCAGCAGCATCCGGGTGCGGGACTCCCCGACCGACTCGCACTTCGCATCGCTCGCGTCGATCACCGCCCGCAGGCGGGCGCGCTGCAGAGGACCCCGAGCGAGCCGGTCCCCGGCAGCCTCCACCTGCTCGATCCGGCACCGACGGGTCTTCAGCGCATGATCCAGCGACACGACGGCGGCGGTCGTGCTCTCGGAGAGCGCGACCTGGACGAGCGCGACGGCCACCGCGACGCAGGGAACGCCCTCGACCTCAGTGGGCTCGATCCCCTCTCGCAGGCGGTGGATGCGCAGGGTGGGGTCCCGTCGGGACCGTGTCACCGCTGACGTGACCTGCACCGTCTGCACCGGCAGGCCCCACAGCGAGATGCCGTGCAGGGCCAGAGCACTCTGGTGGCTCGCGAGGTCACCCGGTCGGGTCCGCAGCACGGCCCGGGTGGCGAGCGCCAGCTGCTCCTCGGGTCCGGTGCCCTGCCAGGCCTGCGCCAGGACGTAGGCATCGCGGCGCACCCGGATCGCCTCACCCCGCCGCAGGGCGATGCGCAGGTCGTGCTCACCCTGCAGGCACGCGCGGGCGTCACCCCACGTGAAGACCCCCGCCTGCCGCTCCGCCCGCCGCCTGAGTCGCTCGTCCATCCCCCGATCATCACGGAGACCGCCCGGAGACGGCCGACGTTCTCCACAGGGCCCGCGAATCCGGCACCACATGTCGAGCCGCGCGTGGGTTGGCGAGCGACGCGCGGGACATACCCAGCGCGGGACTCGACAACCCCTGCCCCTCTCGCCCTCCCGCGCATGACGAAGGGGGCACCGGTTCCCCCTACCGCTCGAAGACCTCGAGCAGCAGCGCGTGCTCGACCGCCGGGTCGGCGACGGCCTGGCCGCCACCGCCGAGGATGTTGCCGAGCAGCTGCGCGGGCTTCGGGAAGTCGTCGGGCAGCGCGGCGTTGTAGAGCCGGTGCTCCTCGAGCGACTCGATCGCGTCGTCGAGGTGGCCCGTCACGTCGACGAAGTGCGTCGGTCGCTGGCTGCCGCCGATCGCGAGCAGCTTGACGTGCCACGGCTCGAGGCCGTCGGCGACGAGCTCGGGGAAGATCCACCGGTTGCCGGCGTCGGCGCAGGCGTCGACGGTCGCGAGGCCCACGGCCCGGTGGTCGGCCTGGTTGAGGATGCCGCCCGGGAAGGTCACGTCGAAGGTCGTGCCGATGACGAGGTCGGGGCGAGCCCGCCGAATCGCCGCGGCGATGTCGCGCCGCAGGGTCAGGCCGTACTCGATGGTCCCGTCGGGGTGGTCGCCGAACTCGACCTCCTCGACACCGACGACGGACGCGCTCGCGCGCTCCTCGTCGGCGCGGGCCGGCGCGGCGTCGACGGGGTCCATCGTGTCGATGCCCGCCTCGCCGCGGGTCAGCAGGAAGTAGCGCACGCGCTTGCCGGCGGCGGTCCACCTCGCGATGGCGGCGGCGGTGCCGTACTCGATGTCGTCGGGGTGGGCGACGACGCACAGCACGGAGTCGAAGGAGGTCTCGTCGAGGGCGGCCAGGTCGGGCTGGGTGCTCACACCGACGACGCTAGTCCCGCCCTGCCGCCGGGGGAAGGGCGCGCGGGGCGGGATCAGCCCTGCTGCGGGTGCTGCTGGGCGCGGTCCATCTGCTCCTGAGCGGCACGCGCCGCCTCCTGGTTGCGCCGCAGCTGCTCGAGCCCGGCGCGGGTCGGGTCGAGCTCGTGCAGCAGCTCGTTGGCCCGCGCCGCGTGGCGGTGCTCAGTGAGCACCTCGTAGCGGGAGGCGACCACCTGGGTCACCGAGGTGAAGTCGCGCTGGCCACCGGTGGAGCGGTAACCGAGCCAGGCCCACACGGCACCGAAGAGCGCGCCCATCGCCACCGTCGAGGCCAGCCTCACGAGCAGGCCGTCGCTCCCTTCGAACATCGCGAAGATCAGGCCGACGAAGACACCGATCCAGATGCCGGAGAGCAGTCCCCCGAGCACGACCTTGCCGCTCGTCAGCCGGCCACGAACCCGCTCGACCTGCTTGAGGTCGGTGCCGACGATCATGACGTCCTGGACCGGGAACTCCTTGTCCGCGAGGAAGTCCACCGCGCGCTGGGCCTCGGCATAGCTGTCGTAGGTCGCCAACGACCGCGGGTACTCCAGACGCAGGAACTGCTGCATGTGGGCGGCCATACCGGGCTGGGTGCTCATGGCTCCAGTCTCCCACCCCGACCTGTGGGCCCGGTGGACGGGGCGGATGGACGAAGGGGGCCGACCGTCACCTGGGTGACGGCCAGCCCCCTTCGATCGGGCGAGCGCGAGCGGTGTCGGTGCCGGGCACCTACCCGGACATCACCCCTTGAGCTGGTAGTCCTTGAGGATGCTCTTGCCGATGATCATCTTCTGGATCTCGGCGGTGCCCTCACCGATGAGCAGCATCGGGGCCTCGCGGTAGATCCGCTCGATCTCGTACTCCTTGGAGTAGCCGAAACCGCCGTGGATGCGGAAGGACTGGTTGACGACGTCGGCGCAGTACTCGGCCGCCATGTACTTCGCGATGCCGGCCTCGAGGTCGTTGCGCTCGCCCTTGTCCTTCAGACGCGCGGCCTTGACCATCAGCTGGTGCGCGGCCTCGACCTTGCTCGCCATGTCGGCGATGCGGAAGAGGATTGCCTGGTGGTCGACGATCTTCTTGCCGAAGGTCTCGCGCTGCTGGGCGTACTGGACGCCGAGCTCGAAGGCGCGCATCGCCAGGCCACAGGCGCGGGAGGCGACGTTGACGCGGCCGACCTCGACGCCGTCCATCATCTGGTAGAAGCCCTTGCCCGGCTCGCCACCGAGGATCTGGCCGGTCGTCGTCTTGTGGCCCTCGAGGATGAGCTCGGTCGTGTCGACGCCCTTGTAGCCCATCTTCTCGATCTTGCCGGGGACGGTGACGCCCTGGGCGGTCTCGCCGAAGCCCTCGGTCTTGTCGATGAGGAAGGTCGTCATGTTCTTGTGCGGGCTGTCGTGACCGAGGTCGGTCTTGACGAGCACCGCGACGAGGTTGGCGGAGGCGCCGTTCGTCAGCCACATCTTCTGGCCGTTGATCGTCCAGTCGTCGCTGTCGCCGTCACGCACGGCCTTGGTCTTGATGCCGGCGACGTCGGAGCCGAGCCCCGGCTCGCTCATCGAGAAGGCGCCGCGGATCTCGCCCGTGGCCATCTTCGGCAGGTAGTGCTGCTTCTGCTCCTCGGTGCCGTGCTTGAGGATCATGTAGGCCACGATGAAGTGGGTGTTGATGATGCCGGAGACCGGCATCCAGCCGCGGGCGATCTCCTCGACGCACAGCGCATAGGTGAGGAGGGACTCGCCGAGCCCACCGAACTCCTCGGGGATCATCAGGCCGAAGATCCCCATCTCCTTCATCTGGTCGACGATCTTCTGCGGGTACTCGTCCGCGTGCTCGAGCTCCTGCGCGACCGGGATGATCTGCTCGTCGACGAACTCCTTGACCAGGCCCAGCAGGTCGACCTGCTCCTCGGTCAGTCCGTCGGTCGTCTGCAGTCGGGACATGCGTCCACCTTTGCTCTCGTGGTTCAAGGATCCGGGTCAGTATCCCAGCGCACCCCGCCACCCGCCACGGAGTCTCAGGGTGTCCTCGGCCACGATGAGACGGACGAAGGGAGATGTCAGCGCATGCTGTGCGCTGACATCTCCCTTCGCCCGTCGTGTGGAAGGTCAGTAGACCTTGACCGTGCGCCCGATGGGCGCGAGGTTCTTCCACCAGATGTAGTTGATCGCCGGGTCGCTCAGTCGGGCGCAGCCGTGCGAGGCCGGGTAGCCGGGGATCGACGGCGAGCCGTGGATCGCGATGCCGCCGTTGAAGTAGCGCGGCCGCCACAGCTCGCCGAGCGGGGCATTGCGCATGCCGTTGATCGCCCGGTAGAAGCGGAAGGTGCCGCTCGGGGTCGTCGCGTAGACGTAGGCGCCGGAGGCCGAGGACCAGTAGCGCTCGCCGTTGCCGGTGCTCGTGTTGAAGACCCACTGGGCCCAGCCGTAGCGGGCGACGATCTGCAGCTGACGGGTCTTGTCGATCTCGAAGGCCGAGGTCGTGCGGGGCCGCGGGGTGCGCGGCGAGTAGACGGCCGACCAGGTCTGCGGGCCGACGACGCCATCACGGGTCAGACCGTGCGCCTTCTGCAGGGCCATGACGGCCTGCTGGGTCGTCTGGTCGTAGCTGCCGTTGGCGGTGCGCAGCCAGAACTTCGCCTTGAGCAGACGCTGCTGCAGGTTCTGCACCCACCAGCCGGTGTCGCCCTGCTTGAGCGTCGTGGGGCGGGCTGCGTGCGCGTCCTCCCCGGCCGTGACGAGCAGGCCACCGGCGACGGCCGTGGCAGCGGCGCCGCGGAAGAGGTCGCGGCGGTCGAGCGAGATGGTGTCCATGTTTCCCCCCTGATGAGAGCGCTGATACCGGGACAGACGCCTGGATCGTCCGGCAGGTTGCGCGGTGATGAGGAAAATATAGCGCCACCGTCCAGGACCCCCGGACGACGACGTCCCGCACGCCGTGGCGTGCGGGACGTCGTGCGCAGACGGGCTGCGGCGGGCGAAGGGAGGGTCAGCCGCGGGCGGCGATCGCCTCGTGGGTCGCGAGCACGCGACGGGCGATGTCGACGTGCAGGTTCTCGATCATCTTGCCGTTGTGGGTGACCACGCCCTTGCCGGCGCCGTCCTCCCAGGCCTGCAGGACCCCCTTCGCCTCCTCCACGGCCTCCTCGCTCGGGGCGAAGGTGGAGTTGCACACCTCGACCTGGCCGGGGTGGATGAGGGTCTTGCCGTCGAAGCCCATGTCGCGGCCCTGCTCGCACTCCGCGGTGAAGCCCTCGAGGTCCTTGACCTTGTTGTAGACACCGTCGAGGACCGCGATGCCGGCCTCGCGCGCGGCGAGGAGCGCCCACGACAGCGACGTGAGGAGCGGGGCGCGGCCGGGCACGTGGTCGGCCTGCAGCTCCTTGACGAGGTCGTTGGTGCCCATGACGAAGGCGACGAGACGGTCGGACGCCTGCGCGATCTCGCGGATGTTGAAGATCGCGGCGGGCGTCTCGATCATCGCCCAGAGCTTCGTGTGCTCGGGGGCGCCGGCAGCCTCCATCGCGGCGACGAGCTGGCGGACCTCGTCGGCGGTGTTGACCTTGGGCACGACGATGCCGTGCGGGCCGGCCTGGGAGGCGGCCGCGATGTCCTCGTCGTGCCACTGGGTGCCGATGCCGTTGACCCGGATCGTCAGCTCACGCTCGCCGTACTCGCCCGAGCGCACGGCGGCGCACGCGGCCTCACGGGCGGCCGGCTTGTCGTCGGGGCCGACGGCGTCCTCGAGGTCGAGGATCAGGGCGTCGACCGGCAGGGTCTTCGCCTTGTCGAGGGCGCGGGCGTTGGAGCTCGGCATGTAGAGGACCGAGCGGCGGGGGGTGTAGGTGCTCTCGGTCATGGCTCAGGCCTCCGCGTAGAGCTTGGCGAGCTCGGGGTCGTTGGCGGACAGGCGCTCGGCGAGCTCGAGGATGACCATGCACTGCTTGTAGCTGGCGTCGTCCTCCATCTTGCCGTCGATCATCACGGCGCCACCGCCGCTCGGCATCGCGTCACGCACCTCGCGGGCGTGGGCGACGTCCTCGGCGCTCGGGCTGAAGACCTTCTTGGCGATGTCGATCTGCACCGGGTGCAGGCTCCACGCGCCGACGCAGCCGAGGAGGAAGGCATTGCGGAACTGGTCCTCGCAGGCCACGACGTCCTTGATGTCGCCGAAGGGGCCGTAGAAGGGGAAGATCCCGTGCATCGCGCAGGCGTCGACCATGCGGGCGATCGTGTAGTGCCACAGGTCCTGCTGGAAGACCGTGCGCTGGCCCTGGTAGTCGGGGGTGCCGTCGGCTCCCTTCGAGGGGTCCTGACGCACGAGGTAGCCGGGGTGGCCGCCACCGACGCGGGTGGTCTTCATCCGGCGGTCGGCGGCCAGGTCGGCCGGGCCGAGCGAGATGCCCTGCATGCGCGGGCTGGCACCCGCGATGGCCTCGACGTTGGCCATGCCGCGGGCGGTCTCGAGGATCGCGTGGACCATGATCGGGCGCTGCACGCCCCCCTTCGCCTCGAGCTGCGCGAGGAGACGGTCGACGTAGTGGATGTCCTCGGGGCCCTGCACCTTGGGGACCATGACGACGTCGAGCTTGTCGCCGATCTCGGTGACGAGGGTGGTCAGGTCGTCGAGGACCCACGGGCTGTCGAGAGCGTTGACCCGGGTCCACAGCTGGGTGTGCTCGCCGAAGTCGACGTCCTTGGCGATCTGCACGAGGCCCTCGCGCGCGGCCTCCTTCTTGTCCGCCACGACGGCGTCCTCGAGGTTGCCCAGGAGCACGTCGGCGACGCCGACCATGTCGGGGACCTTGGCGGCCATCTTGGGGTTGCTCGGGTCGAAGAAGTGGATCATCCGGCTGGGACGCGCCGGCACCTCACGGGCCGGGGCGGGCGCCCGACGGCGAGTGGGGCGAAGAAGTCCTTGGCACTGCGCATGTGTGGCTCGAGTCCTCTCGGGTGAGCGAAGGGGGGTTCTCGCGCAACCTAGCAAGGCGCCTCACCGCGCCGTTATGACCGACGACACCCGGACACGGCTGCCCCCTAGGCTGCGGGCATGAGCGAGGTCAACCTGTCGGCACTGACGACCGAGGCGCTGTCGAAGTCCGACGTGCTGTGGCTGCGGGTCGACGGCCGCGAGCGCCTCACCTGGTTCGCCACCGGCGCCGACGAGCTCGCCGGGCAGGTCCTGCTCGTGTCCGGCGGGGCCGAGGCCGACCTCGGGCCCCTGCCCGAGCAGGTCGAGGTCGTCCTGCGCAGCAAGGGCGACGGCGGCCGACTGCTCACCCTGCGCGCCCGCGCCCAGGCCCTCTCCCCCGGCAACCCGTGGTGGGAGCCGGCGGCCGCCACCCTGCTCGCCGAGCGGCTCAACGCCCCCGCCGACCTGCTCGACCGGTGGCGCGCGGGGTCGACGATCTGGCTGCTCTCCCCCTTCGGCCTGCCGGTGCAGGCACCGGGGCGGTCTGGACCCGACGGCTCGGCCGGGCCGACGCGCCGATCACCGCGGGCGCCGCCGCCACGCGGGTGCGGCAGCCGTGCACTTCGGGGCCGCGGCACCCGACGCGGCTGACGGGCGCACCCGCTCGCCGCCGTTACCCTGTCAGGCGTGAGTGCTCCCACCCGGTTCTTCGTCGCGCGTCTGGCGAGCCTCAATGTCTTCGACCCGCTCGGTGATCAGGTCGGCCGCGTGCGCGACGTCGTCGTCACCTTCTCCCCCTCGCGGCGCCCCCGCGTCATCGGTCTCGTCGTCGAGGTGCCCGGCCGGCGCCGCGTCTTCGTGCCGATGACCCGGGTGACCTCCGTCGAGGGCGGGCAGGTCATCACGACCGGCCTGGTCAACATGCGTCGCTTCGAGCAGCGCGCCACCGAGACGCTCGTGCTCGCCGAGCTCCTCGAGCGGCCGGTCACGGTGCGCACGACGACGGCCAGGTCGACGCGACCGTCGAGGACATCGGGGTCGAGCAGTCGGCCAACCGCAGCTGGTTCGTCACCAAGGTCTTCGTCCGCGGCGGGCGACAGTCCCGGCGCGGCCTCCTCGTGCGGCGAAGGGGGGAGACCTTCACCGTCCCCGTGGAGGAGGTCACCGGCCTGTCCGCGACGGTGAGCGCCGCCGAGCACTCCGCGGTCAAGCTCCTCGAGTCCGTCGAGGACCTCAAGGTCGCCGACCTCGCCGAGGTCATCGCCGACCTCTCCCGGGACCGCCGCGAGGCCGTCGTCGCCGCCCTCGACGACGACCGGCTCGCCGACATCCTCCAGGAGCTCGGCGACGACGACCAGGCCGAGATGGTCGGGCTGCTCACCCAGGCGCGGGCCGCCGACGTCCTCGAGGCGATGGACCCCGATGACGCCGCCGACCTGCTCTCCGTGCTGCCGCCCGAGCGCGCCGAGACGCTGCTGCAGCTGATGAAGCCGGACGACGCCGAGCCGCTGCGTCGACTGCTCAGCTACGACGAGAACACCGCGGGTGGTCTCATGACGACCGACCCCGTCGTGCTCGCGCCCGAGGACACCGTCGCCGAGGCGCTCGCCGTCGTGCGTCGCGAGGAGATCACCGCCGCCCTGGCCGCGACCGTCTACGTCTGCCGCCCGCCGCTCGAGACCCCCACGGGCAAGTACCTCGGCATGATCCACATCCAGCGGCTGCTGCGCGAGCCTCCCCACGAGAGCATCGGGCGCTACATCGACAAGGCGATCGACCCCCTTCGTCCGGAGGCCCCGCTGGGGCAGGTGACGCGCACGCTCGCGACCTACAACCTCATCTCCGCGCCGGTCGTCGACGAGGACGAGCACCTGCTCGGCGTCGTCACGGTCGACGACGTGCTCGACCACATCCTCCCCGAGGACTGGCGCGAGGAGCGCCACGAGGTGACCGATGAGTGACCGCCGCACCACGACCCGCGTCGACACCCCCCAGGAGGTGCGGCGCCAGCTGATCCGCAAGCCGTCGAGCTTCTCGACGGAGGCCTTCGGCGTCATCTCGGAGAAGTTCGCGCGCTTCATGGGCACGCCGCGCTTCCTCATCTGGATGTCGGTCTTCGTCGCCGTCTGGCTGGCGTGGAACACCTTCGCCCCGGAGCCGGCGCAGTTCGACCCGCGGGCGCTCAACTACACCCTGCTCACGCTGATCCTCTCGCTGCAGGCCTCCTACGCCGCGCCGCTCATCCTGCTCGCGCAGAACCGGCAGGACGACCGCGACCGGGTCGCCCTCGAGCAGGACCGCGTGCAGGCCGAGCGGGCCCTCGCCGACACCGAGTACCTCACCCGCGAGGTCGCCGCGCTGCGGCTGGCCCTGCGCGACGCCGCGACCCGCGACTTCATCCGCAGCGAGCTGCGCGACCTGCTCGAGGAGATGGAGGCCAAGGGTCTCGAGGTGCGCCAGCGCGACGAGGACGTCGACGAGGTCACCGAACCCAAGCCGCTCTCTCCCTGACCCTGCCCCCTTCGCCGGGTGCGACGCAGGCCACTCCGTGGGGCGATCTACGATGGGGCAATGGCTTCTTCGCACCCCACGATCACCGATGAGCAGCTCCGCGAGGCGCTGAGCACGGTCATCGACCCCGAGATCCGTCGTCCGATCACCGAGCTCGGCATGGTCGAGACCGCGGCGGTCGACGCCGACGGCCTCGCCACGGCGACCATCCTGCTCACGGTGTCCGGGTGCCCGATGAAGGACACGCTGACCACCGACACGACCAAGGCGCTCGCCGCGATCGACGGCGTCACGGACGTCAAGGTCACGCTCGGCGTGATGAACGACGAGCAGCGTGCGGAGCTCAAGACCCACCTGCGCGGCGGCCAGGCGGAGAAGGAGATCCCCTTCGCCAAGCCGGGCTCGCTGACCCGCGTCTACGCCATCGCCTCGGGAAAGGGTGGCGTCGGCAAGTCGTCGATCACCGCCAACCTCGCCGCCGCGCTGGCCGCCGAGGGGCTCAAGGTCGGGGTCGTCGACGCCGACATCTACGGCTTCTCGATCCCCCGCATGCTCGGCGTGACGCACCCGCCGACGCAGGTCGACGACATGATCCTGCCGCCCATCGCCTCGGACGTGAAGGTCATCTCGATCGGCATGTTCGTCCCCGGCAACCAGCCGGTCGTCTGGCGCGGTCCGATGCTCCACCGCGCGCTGCAGCAGTTCCTCGGCGACGTCTTCTGGGGTGACCTCGACGTCCTTCTGCTCGACCTGCCGCCGGGCACCGGTGACATCGCGATCTCCATCGCCCAGCTGATCCCCAACAGCGAGATCCTCGTCGTGACCACCCCGCAGCAGGCCGCCGCGGAGGTCGCCGAGCGCGCCGGATCGATCGCGATGCAGACGCACCAGCGCCTCGTCGGCGTCATCGAGAACATGTCCTGGCTCGAGCTGCCCGACGGCTCGCGTCAGGAGCTCTTCGGCTCCGGTGGCGGTCAGGCCGTCTCCGAGTCGCTCAGCCGCACGGTCGGCGCCGAGGTCCCGCTGCTCGGCCAGATCCCGCTCGACGTCTCGCTGCGCGAGGGCTCCGACCACGGCAACCCCGCGGTCCTGTCCAACCCCGACGGCCGGCCGCGGTCGCCCTGCGCGGCATCGCCCGCAGCCTGGCCACCCGCTCCCGTGGTCTCGCCGGCCGCAGCCTGGGGCTCACCCCGACGGGTCGCTGACGCAACGGGCCCCGGCCCACAAGACCCCCGGCCGAGCACGAGTTCCACCCTCGCGCTCGGCCGGGGTCTTCTGTCAGCCCGAGGCGCCGCGCAGCACCCGTCCGAGGAAGCTCCAGGTCGCTCTCGCAGTCCCAGGGGGTGCCCGCTGCGACGGCGACGGGCGCCTCGTCGGGTGCGGTCGAGGTGCTGGCGCGCGAGGCCGCGCTGCCGGCCGGCGCCGCGTCGATGGTGAAGGCGTCCTCGAGGGGCTCCATGAGCGCCTGCTTGACGATCCGTCGCGGGTCGTACTGACGCGGGTCGTACTGCCGCCAGTCGAGGTCGTCGTACTCCGGGCCCATCTGCTCCTTGAGCTGGACCTTGGCGTCGTTGGCCATCCGGCGGACCCGGACGACGAGACGGGCGAGCTTGGCCGCGTACTCGGGCAGCTGCTGCGGACCGAGGATGATGATGGCCAGGACGATGAGGACGACGAACTCCCAGCCGTTCATGATCCCCACGTCTACTTCTCCTCGGCCGCTTCGAGCGTCATCGACAGGTCCTGCTGCTTGCCATCCCGCTGGATCGTCAAGGTGACCTTATCGCCCACGGCCTTGGCGCGGATCCGGGTGATCAGCTGGTCGAGATCGGTGATCCGCCGCCCGTCGAGCTCGGTGATGACATCACCCGGCTCGACGCCGGCGTTGTCCGCGGGCCCGTCGGGGATGACGGCTCGGCCGCTGTCGACGTCGGAGTCCTCGAGCACCTTGGCGCCCTCGCCGTCCCAGCGCCGGTCGAGGCTGACGCCGATGATCGGGTGCTGGGCCGTGCCCGTCGCGATCAGCTGGTCGACGGTGCGCACGACGACGTCCGACGGGATGGCGAAGCCCACCCCGATCGACCCGCTCGCCTGCTGCTGACCAGGGACCTGGGCGATCGCCGAGTTGACCCCGACGACGTCGCCATCGCCGTTGAGCAGCGGCCCGCCCGAGTTGCCGGGGTTGATCGCGGCGTCGGTCTGGATCGCGGAGATGAAGGACTCGTCGCCCGCCTCGCCCGCGGTGACCGGACGCTCGAGCGCCGAGACGATGCCGGCGGTCACCGTCGACCCCAGGCCCAGCGGGGAGCCCACGGCGACGACCTCGTCGCCGACGACGACCTCGCTGGAGCGGCCGATCGCGAGCGGCTCGAGGCCCTGGGGGTCGACCTTGAGGACGGCGAGGTCGTAGGAGGAGTCCTTGCCGACGACCTTGGCGTCGCGGCGGCTGCCGTCGCTGAGCTCGATGCTCACCGAGCCGCCGCTGCCGGCGCCCTCGACGACGTGGTTGTTGGTGACGATGTGGCCACTGTCGTCGTAGACCCACCCGGAGCCGGTGCCGCCGCCACCGGCGGCACGCACCCGGACGGTGACGACGCTCGGCACGGCGTCGGCTGCGATGGACGCGACCGAGCCGTCGGGGCGCTGCGCCGTGTCGCCGTCGCGCTGGACGATCGTCGGTCCACCACCGGTGTCGTCGGCGGTCACGCCGCCTACGAGGCCGCCGAGGCCACCGGCGACGAGGGCCGCGGCGAGCGCCAGGGCGATGGCGCCGCCCCACCCGGGCACCGCGACGTCGCGTCGGCGGCGGCGTGGTGAGGTGCTGCTGGGCGTACGGCTGGTAGTCCATGCTGTAGGGCTGCGGCGTCGCGCCCCCAGCCGGTCGGCCCCGGTGCCTGCCCCTGGCCGCCCAGGCTGTCGAAGGGGAGGTACGGGCTGCGCGGGAGCGGCTCGTTGTGCTGCGTGGCCGGCTGTGCGCCGCCGGGCTGCCCACCAGCGGGCTGATCACCCGCGGACTGCTCGTGAGCGCTCGGGGTGGCCCGCTGCTCGGGCGTCGCCGGCACCGGTCGGGTCGGCTCGGTGGGGGCGTCCTGGGGACGCGGCTCCTCACCTGGGTGCGGAGAGCTCATGGCTGTAGATCATGCCTTGTCGGGACGGTGCCGACCTCAGAGGGTGCCGGTGACCGGGCGGGCCAGCGGGAAGCCGGAGCCGCCGCGGCGACGGCTCTCGGTGCGGGTCGACGGGGGTGGGCGCGCGGTGGCTCAGGCTCTCGCGCAGGAGCGAGCGGCCGCGGTGGATGCGGGAGCGGACGGTGCCGAGCTTGATGTCGAGGGCCTCGGCGACCTCTTCGTAGGTCAACCCCTCGATGTCGCACAGGACGACCGCCGCGCGGAACTGCGGCGGCAGGGCGTCGAGCGCCCGCTGGATGTCGGCGTCGAGGTGGTGGTCGAGGACGACCTGCTCGGGGGTCGGCGAGCCGCTGTGCAGCAGTGCGGCGAACTCGTCGGTCAGCGCGTCGAAGCGGATGCGCTGCTTGCGGCGGGCGCGGTCGAGGAAGAGGTTGGTGGTGATCCGGTGCAGCCACCCCTCGAAGGTGCCCGGCGTGTAGCCGTCGAGGGAGCGGAAGACGCGTACGAAGACGTCGTGGGTGAGGTCCTCGGCGTCGTGGACGTCGCCGGTCAGTCGGTAGGCGAGCCGGTAGACGCGGGCGCTGTGCTCCTCGACGATCTCCGCCCAGGTCGGGGGGACCCACTCCTGCCCCTCGAGGTCGCGGACGTCGGTGTTGCTGGTCACCCCTCAATGCTCACGCGTCAACCTGAGGGAAGTCTGTGATCCAGCGCGCCACTAGGGTGGACTCCCATGACCGCCGCCCAGCTCAACAGCCATGCCTACGCCGAGCAGTTCGTCCCCGAGGACGAGAGCTTCGAGGCCGCACGTCGCACCGGGACGGAGCTCGGGGCGGTGCCGATCGGTACGGGCGGAGGCGCCGCCCTTCGTCTGCTCGCGGCAGCCAGCGGTGCCCGCCACGTCGTCGAGGTCGGGACCGGGGCCGGCACCTCGGGCCTGTGGCTGCTCGCCGGCATGCCCGCCGACGGCGTGCTGACGACGATCGAGATCGAGCCGGAGCACGCGCTGCGCGCGAAGCGCTCCTTCGCGGCCGCGGGCATCGCCCCGCAGCGCACCCGGGTCATCACCGGCCGCGCCGTCGACGTCCTGCCGCGGATGAACGACTCGTCCTACGACCTCGTCCACATCGACGCCGACAAGGAGGGCTACCCGCAGTACGTCGAGCACGCGATCCGGCTGCTGCGCCCCGGCGGCGTGCTCGCGATGGACAACATGCTCTGGCACGACAAGGTCGCCGACCCCGCGGCGCGGGATGCGACGACCGTGCTGCTGCGCGACTTGGGCAAGCAGCTGCGTGACGACGAGCGGCTCGTCATGAGCCTGCTGCCGGTCGGTGACGGCATGATCGCCGCCGTCAAGCGGTAGGTGCCGGCTCGGGCCGCGCCAACGGCCGCCCGGCGGCTCGGTCAGACCGAGCCGGGTCCGGGGCCGCGGCGGAACTGCGCCGGGCCCTCGGCGATGGCGACGACCTCGAAGGGCGTGATCTCGATCGGCGCGGAGCCGATGATCCGCGAACCGGCCGACTCCGTCGCCGTCGCCGTGAACTCCTCGCAGAAGTCGTCTCGGTCCTTCGCGGCGTCGAAGACGTAGGTGCCCTCGAACCACTCCCCCTCGCGCATGCGCCAGGTCTTGAAGGCCAGGCCGTCGAGAAACATGAAGTTGGCCATCGAGGTACCGACGACGTACTCCCGCAGCTGCTCCGCGACATCGCCTGACGCCTCGGTCAGCGACCAGCGGACGGCGAGTCCGTATCCAGCGTTCATGCAGTCCTCTCGTGGGCCTCGGTCGAGGTCGACAGTGGTCTCGGCACGGTAACCACTCGCACCCACGACTGACAGTCCCGTGTCACCATCCGAGCACGACGAAGCCCCCGGACGCAGGTGTCCGGGGGCTCTCGTACGGGGCTTACTTCTGCAGGCCCTCGCAGTTGTCGATGGCCTCACCGAGGGCGAGGACCTCGTCGGGCTTCATCTCGACGACGAGACGACCACCGCCCTCGAGGGGCATCCGCAGGACGATGCCACGACCCTCCTTGACGACCTCGAGAGGACCATCCCCCGTGCGTGGCTTCATTGCCGCCATGTGCGTTCCCTTCGATCAACACCGGACGGAGCCTCACCGACCGGGCGGCGCAGTCGCGCCGACGCTGGGCTCCATTATCCACCTCCCGTGCGCGCTCGGCCTAATCGCCGCCGGTCACGGAGGAGTGACGTGCCAGGGCACGTAGGGCAGCAGTCCGCACGACCAGGCGAAGATCCCACCGACGAGGACGAGCACGACGACGGCGGCCCTGCGGCGCCAGTGCTCGACGATCCGACCGCCGCTCGAGGTGCGCATGACGACCGATGCGAGGAGCGCGGCGAGCGGGAAGTCGAGGAGCAGGAAGCGCCACATGCTCGTGATCGGCCGCACGACCGCGAAGAGGTACATCGGGTAGACGAGCGCCCACATGCGCACCTCGAGCGGGATCCACTGACCGTGGCGGCCGAGGACGAGCGCGAGGTAGGTGCCGACGAGCGCCACCATGACGACGACGGCGAAGAGCCCGCGCTGCTCCCACGCCCAGCTGAACCACAGGACGAAGGGCCCCTCGTCGGGGCGCTGGCCCCACGCCGCCTGCACCCGGAAGAAGGCATCGGGCAGCCCCGACAGGTAGCCGACGGTGAGCGGCCAGGCGATGCCGGACACCCCGGTGGCCAGGACCATGACGGCGATCCGCAGGCGGTCGTGGGCGAAGGGGGCGACCCCCGCCTCGCGCTCCTGCCGCCAGCGCAGCCACAGGTGGGCGAGCACGGCCAGGCCGAGCGGGGCGGCGACGCCCCGGGTGAAGCCGAGGAGGAGGGCGATGCCCACGACGCCGAGGTAGTTGCCGCGCATGAGCAGCAGCAGGGCGCCGGCGATGAGGACCGCGGCGAGCGCCTCGGTGTAGGGGATGACCATGACGCCGGTCGCCGGGTAGAAGCACCACAGTGCGGCGGCGACGAAGGCGAGCCGCTCGCGGGCCGGCTGGGCGGCCGCGTGGCCGGAGAAGCTGAGGACCTTCCACACGAGGACGGTCGCGGCGGCACCGAGCACGAGGTTGAGCACGACCGCGGAGGCGGTGAAGCCGATGCCCGTCGCCATGACGAGGCGCACCAGGCCCGGGAAGAGCGGGAAGAAGGCCCAGGCGCTGTAGGTGATCTCGCCGGTCTCGGGGTCGGCGGGCAGCGGGATCGGGTAGCCCTCGGTGACGATCGTGCGGTACCACGCGGTGTCCCAGAGGCCGAACATGTCGGGCAGGCCGGGATCGAGGTGCCCCACGCCGGCCGGGGACTGGTAGTAGCGGGCGGCGACCCAGATCGCGAGGACCGCGACGACCCGGGAGAGGGCGTAGACGACGAGGAGGGAGCGGATCGGTCGGGCGACCGCCTCGTCAACCCACGCGTCAACCCTCGCGCGGACCGACATCGTCTCGGGCGGCCGACATGTCCGGGACGGCCGACGTGTCCCGGGCAGCCGACTCGAGCTCGGCGAGGCGCTGCTGCAGCCGGTCGAGCACCTCGTCGACCTGGTCCATCCGGTAGCCGCGGAGGGCGGTGTCGAAGCGGACGGCGTCGACGTCGCTCGCGGCGAAGTCCGACTCCGGGAGCCCGTGGTGCGGCGCGGAGGCCACCGGCTCGGCCATCGGGTCGGTGGTGATCCGGCCGGTGACCGCGGCGGCGACCGCGACGACCACGAGCAGCGCGACGAGGACGAAGAAGATCCAGACCACGGGTCTACTCCGGCTGCTTCGTCGCGGCGGGGCGCACCCGGTCGGACTCGGTCCGCAGGTACTCGACCGCCTCGACGAGGTCGTCGGTCACGAAGAGCCGGTCGATGTCCTCGGGGCTGATCATGCCGCCCTCGAGGACCGAGTCGCGCAGCCAGTCGATCAGGCCCTGCCAGTAGTCGACGCCGACGAGCACGATCGGGAAGCTCGTGACCTTGCCCGTCTGCGCGAGCGTCACGGCCTCGAAGACCTCGTCGAGCGTGCCGAAGCCGCCGGGGAGGACGACGAAGCCCTCGCTGTACTTGACGAACATCGTCTTGCGCGCGAAGAAGTAGCGGAAGTTGATGCCGAGGTCGCAGTAGGGGTTGAGCCCGGCCTCGAAGGGCAGCTCGATGCCCAGACCGACGCTCGTGCCTCCGGCCTCCTTGGCGCCGCGGTTCGCCGCCTCCATGGCTCCGGGGCCGCCGCCGGTGATGACGGCGTAGCCGGCCTCGACGACGAGGCGCCCGAGCTCGATGCCCTGGGCATAGCGCGGCGAGTCGACCGGGGTGCGAGCGCTGCCGAAGATGCTGACGGCCGGCCCGAGCTCGGCCAGCGCGCCGAAGCCCTCGACGAACTCGGCCTGGATGCGCAGCACCCGCCACGGGTCGGTGTGCAGCCAGTCGGCGTGCCCGCGGTCGTCGAGGAGCCGCTGGTCGGTGGTCGACTTGGGCACCTGACGGCCTCGCATGACGACCGGGCCCTTGTGGTACCAGCGGTCGGACGCCGGCTGCTGCTTCCCCTGATCAGTCACGGTCTCGACCCTACGCGAGCCACCGCAGCACCGCGGCCTCCGCCGTCTCGATCTGCTCGACCGGGCAGCGCTCCTCGTCGTGGTGGGCGAGGTTGGGGTCCCCGGGGCCGAAGTTGACCGCCGGGATGCCGAGCGCGGAGAAGCGCGCGACGTCGGTCCAGCCCTCCTTGGGCCCGACGGGCACGTCGAGCGCGGCGACGAAGGCCTGCGCTGCAGGCAGGTCCAGCCCGGGTCTGGCTCCCTCGGCGACGTCGCGCAGGTGCAGCTCGCGGCCGGGCAGGACGGTCTGGACGTAGGCGAGCGCCGCCTCGGTGTCCTTGTCCGGGGAGAAGCGGTAGTTGATGAGGACGCTGCAGCTGTCGGGGATGACATTGCCCGCGATGCCGCCGGTGATGCCGACGGCCTGCAGGGCCTCGTGGTAGTCGAGGCCGTCGACGGTGACGGTCCGCTCCTCGTGGGCGGCGAGGGCGGCGAGGACCTCATGGGCGTCGTGGATGGCGTTGTGGCCGTTCCACGGCCGGGCCGAGTGCGCGGCGATCCCCTTCGTGATCACCTCGACGCGCATCGTGCCCTTGCAGCCACCTTCGACGGCCGCGTTGGTCGGCTCGAGCAGGACCGCGAAGTCGGCCGCCAGCAGGTCGGGGTCGGAGTCGGCGAGCAGCTGCAGGCCGTTGTAGACCGCGTCGACCTCCTCGGCCTCGTAGAAGAGGAAGGTGATGTCGCGGCTCGGCTCCTCGAGCAGCGCGGCCTTGAGCTGGACGGCGACCCCGCCCTTCATGTCGACGGTCCCGCGCCCCCAGAGGACGTCCTGGCCGCCGACCTGCTCGCGCCGGGTCGGCAGGTTGGCCGGGTCGCTCGTGAGCGGCACGGTGTCGATGTGGCCCGCGAGGACGACCCGCTCGTCGCGGCCGAGGTGGGTGCGGGCGATGACCGTGTTGCCCCGGCGGACCACCTCGAGATGACGAAGGGGGCGCAGCGCCGCCTCGATCGCGTCGGCGATCGTCTCCTCCTCGTGGCTCACCGACTCGATGTCGCACAGCTGCTGGGTGAGGGTCACGACGTCCGCGGTCAGGTCCAGGCTCGGCATGCCGCCACCCTACGGTCGCCCCGCCCCCTCCCCCACAAACTGTGGCTGGCCACAGCTTGGATGGTCGGCCACAGCACGTCGTGCGGCTGACCATCCAAGGTGCGGCTGGCTGGAGCCGGACGAAGGGGGTGCCGCCACCTTGGGCGGGCCCGCTGTGGAAAAGCCCGCGGCGAGGCGTGTCGCGGACGCCAGACTCCAGCCATGGAGGACGAGGTCGAGCTGCTGCGTCAGGCGTCGGTCAACGGTGTCTTCTCGAGCGCTGACGCGGAGCGCCATGGCATCCCACGACTCCGCCTGGTGGCCCTGGCGAAGGTTGGCCTGCTCACCCATCTCACCCGTGGCATGTGGTCGACCATCCACACCGTCGACGCTGCCCAGACCCATCTGCTGAGGACCGTGGCGATCATCCGGCGACTGCGCCAGCCCGCGGGCGCCACCGCCCAGTCGGCGCTGGTCCTCCACGACCTGCCGATCCTCGACACCGACCTCGATCGCGTGCACCTCGTCCGTGGCCGCGGGCGCGCGACCAGACGAAGCCACGACTACACCGTCTGGGGGTGCGCGGGTGGGCTGCGCGCGGCGACACGACCTCCCTTCGTCGACACGCCGCTGGCCTGCGCTCCCGTCGCCGTGGCGCTGACCCACACCGGGGTGACCTGCACTCCCCGCGCCGCCCTCGCCGCCGGCGGATGCCGCCGTGCGGCGCGGCCTCGTGACGTCGACCGAGATCGAGGTCGCCGCCGCTGACCTGCCGCTCGGAACCCCTGGGGCGGCCGCCGTCCGGCGGGCACTGGCCGATGTCGACGGTCGCCACGAGTCACCGGGTGAGACCCTGACGGCCCGGGTGATGCGCGATCTGGGGTACTCACTCGAACCCCAGGTCTGGATCGGGCCGTATCGCGTGGACTTCCTCGTGACCGGAACCCGGGTGATCGTCGAGTTCGACGGCGCCGTCAAGTACGACGACCGCCAAGCCATCGTCGCCGAGAAGCGCCGGGAGGACGATCTCCGTCGCCGCGGGTACGTCGTCGTCCGGCTCATGTGGTCGGACCTGCACGACCCGGCGCGGGTGCGTCGCCTGGTCGTCGCGGCGCTGACAGCAGCCGCATGAGCCGGCCACAGTTCGTAGGGTGGGCCACAGCACTTCGTGTGGCTGATCATCCAAACTGCGGTCAGCCACAGTTTGTGGGGGCGGGCGAGATCGCGGGACGGGGCCGCCGTTTCGTAGGATCTGGCCCATGACGACGACGCGCGCAGCCTGGGGCCACGGAGTGGCCACCGTGACGACCGAGGGCACGGTCCTCGACACCTGGTACCCCGAGCCGGCGCTCGGCGAGGCCCCCGAGGCCACCCGGGTCCCCGAGGAGCTGCTCGCGCTCGCCGGCGAGGACGAGGCGCGCGGGGTGCGTACCGAGGTCGTCACCGTCGCCATCGACCTCGACGCCGCCCCAGAGGGCGCCTCCGACGCCTACCTGCGCCTGCACCTGCTCTCGCACCGGCTCGTCCAGCCCAACTCGATCAACCTCGACGGCCTCTTCGGCCAGCTGAGCAATGTCGTGTGGACCAACCACGGCCCGTGCGCGGTCGAGGGCTTCGAGACCACCCGCGCCCGGCTGCGCGCCCGCGGCCCGGTCCAGGTGACGAGCATCGACAAGTTCCCCCGCCTCACCGACTACGTGACCCCCTCCGGCGTGCGCATCGGCGACGCCGACCGGGTCCGCCTCGGCGCCCACCTCGCCTCCGGCACGACTGTCATGCACGAGGGCTTCGTCAACTTCAACGCCGGCACCCTGGGCACCTCCATGGTCGAGGGCCGGATCAGCCAGGGCGTCGTCGTCGGCGACGGCTCCGACATCGGCGGCGGCGCGTCGACGATGGGCACCCTCTCCGGTGGCGGCACCGAGCGCGTCTCCATCGGCGAGCGCTGCCTCGTCGGCGCCGAGGCCGGCGTCGGCATCGCCCTGGGCGACGACTGCGTCGTCGAGGCCGGGCTCTACGTCACCGCCGGCACCAAGGTCACCCTGCCAGACGGTGCCGTCGTCAAGGCCGCCGAGCTCTCCGGCCGCAGCGGGCTGCTCTTCGTCCGCAACTCGGTGACCGGCACCGTCGAGGCGCGCGACCGCACCGGTCACGGCATCGCGCTCAACGACGCCCTGCACGCCAACGACTGACGTGCCGAGGGCCGAGCACCCACCGCTGCCCGAGGACCGGGGCCCGCGGTGGCCCACGGTCGTCGCGGTCCTGTGCGTGCTCGCCCTCGTCGCCGGCGTCGGCGCCTGGTGGGCCCGTGACCGCATCGGTCTCTTCCTCGGGGAGCAGTGCACCGCCACGGCGCTCGACGAGAGCGTGACCTTCGCCCCCGACCAGATGCACCACGCGAGCACGATCGTGCTCATCGGCGTCAAGCGCGGCCTGCCCGCGCGCGCCGGCACGATCGGGGTCGCCACGGCCATCCAGGAGTCGAAGCTGCGCAACCTCTCCTACGGCGACCGCGACTCCGTCGGCCTCTTCCAGCAGCGGCCGAGCCAGGGCTGGGGCACCGCCGAGCAGCTGCAGGACCCGGTCTACGCGACCAATGCCTTCTACGACGCCCTGGTCAAGGTCGACGGCTGGCAGGACATGGTGATCACCGAGATCGCCCAGGAGGTCCAGCGCAGCGGCTACCCCGAGGCCTACGCCGACCACGAGCACGAGGGCCGCACCATCGCGTCCGCGATGAGCGGCCACTCCCCCGAGGGCTTCGCGTGCCGCCTCGACGGCCCGGAGTCCGCCGGTCGCCCGGACCGCTTCGTCGCGGCCCTCGACGAGGAGACGGGGCACACCGGCACCGCCGACGGCCAGGTCATCGACGTCACCGCCGTCGACTCACGCCACGCCTGGGCGGTGGGTGCGTGGTCCGTGGGCCAGGCCAAGGCCCGCAACGTCGTGCGCGTCCAGGTCGGCGACCGCGAGTGGGTCCGTGGCTCCGGGGACGACGCGATGCGCTGGGGCGCGGCCGCCGAGCCCGTCGCCGACACGCAGGTCGTCGTCACCCTCCACGAGGGCTGAGCGCACTCCCCCCTTCGCCCGGCCCGGACATGCGGCGACCCCCTCCGCCCGTGAGGACGAAGGGGGTCGACGTGCCGTGCCGCAGGTGGCGGCTCAGCGGCCCTCGAGGCCGACGTAGTCGCGCTCGGTCGGGCCGGTGTAGATCTGGCGGGGGCGGCCGATCTTGGTGTCCTTGTCCTCGATCATCTCGCGCCACTGGGCGATCCAGCCCGGAAGGCGGCCGATGGCGAAGAGGACGGTGAACATCTTCGGCTGGAAGCCCATGGCCGTGTAGATCAGGCCGGTGTAGAAGTCCACGTTGGGGTAGAGCTTGCGCTCGACGAAGTAGTCGTCGGCCAGCGCGATCTCCTCGAGCTTCATGGCGATCTCGAGCTGCTCGTCGCCGCCCATCTTCTCGAGGATGGTGTGCGCGGTGTCCTTGACGATCGCCGCGCGCGGGTCGTAGCTCTTGTAGACCCGGTGGCCGAAGCCCATGAGGCGGACGCCGTCCTCCTTGTTCTTGACCTTCTTCATGAAGGTCTCGGCGCCGTCGTCGGAGGCCTGGATCTGCTGGAGCATCTCCAGGACCGCCTGGTTGGCGCCGCCGTGGAGCGGGCCGGAGAGGGCGTGGATGCCCGCGGAGACGGAGTTGAAGAGGTTGGCGTGGGCCGACCCGACGAGGCGGACCGTCGACGTCGAGCAGTTCTGCTCGTGGTCGGCGTGGAGGATGAAGAGCTGGTCGAGCGCGCGCACGATCTCGGGGTCGAGGTCGTAGGGCTCGGCCGGGAAGCCGAAGGTCATCCGGAGAAAGTTCTCCGTCAGGCTCAGCGAGTTGTCCGGGTAGAGGAAGGGCTGCCCGACGCTCTTCTTGTGCGCGTAGGCGGCGATCGTCGGCAGCTTCGCCAGGAGGCGGATCTCGAGATCTCGACGTGCTCCGGGTCGAAGGGGTCGAGGCTGTCCTGGTAGAAGGTGCCCAGCGCCGACACGGCGGAGGACAGGACCGGCATCGGGTGCGCGTCGCGCGGGAAGCCGTTGAAGAAGGCCTTGAGGTCCTCGTGGAGCATCGTGTGGCGCGAGATGCGCTCCTCGAAGTCACCGAGCTGGTCGGCCGTCGGCAGCTCGCCGTAGATCAGCAGGTAGGCGACCTCGGTGAAGGTCGACTTGCTGGCGAGCTGGTCGATCGGGTAGCCGCGGTAGCGCAGGATCCCCGCGTCACCGTCGATGTAGGTGATGTCGCTCTTGCAGGAGGCGGTGTTGACGAAGCCCACGTCGAGCGTGGTGTTGCCCGTCTCCTTCATCAGCGTGGAGATGTTGTAGCCGTCATTGCCCTCGGAGGCCTTGACGAGGGGGAACGTCAGGTCCTTGCCCGCGGCGGAGAAGGTGGCGTCATCGGTCATGGAGGTCATCAGCCCTTCGGTCGTGCCGTGCCGCAGGGGCGGTGGCCCCGGGCATGCGGTGTCATCACTGAAACTACCCCAGCCGTGTGCTGGGTCACGATGCGGGTCCGGCGGCCAGCCGGGCCGCCGCCATCGCGATGCGTTGGTCGGTCGCCGTGAGGGCGACCCGCACGTGCTGCTCGCCGGCCACGCCGTAGAAGTCGCCCGGCGCGACGAGGATGCCCCGGGCCGCCAGACGGTCGACGGTCACCCGGCTCGGCTCCCCAGCGGTCGCCCACAGGTAGAGGCCGGCCTCGGAGTCGTCGATGCGGAGGCCGAAGCCTTCGAGCGCCGGGCGCAGGACCTCACGACGCGCGCGGTAGCGCTCGCGCTGGGGCCGCGACGTGCGCGTCGTCGCCGACGGCTGCGAGCAGCGCCCGCTGGACCGGCCACGGCACGATCATGCCCGCGTGCTTGCGCACCTCGAGCAGCCGCCCCACGAGGGCGGGGTCACCGGCGACGAAGGCCGCGCGGTAGCCCGCGAGGTTGGACTGCTTGGAGGTCGAGTAGACGGCGAGCAGGCCCTCGTGGGAGCCACCGGTGACGCGCGGGTCGAGGATCGACGGCGTCGTCGGCAGGCTGTCGTAGCCCTCGCCGCGCGCCTCCTCGGTGCGCCAGTCGAGCTCGGCGTAGCACTCGTCGGAGGCGACGACGACGCCGCGCTCACGGGCCCAGGCGACGACCTTGGCCAGGTGCTCGACGCCGAGCACCTTGCCAGTGGGGTTGCTCGGGGTGTTGAGCCACAGCAGCTTGGGCGCGGTGGCCGACGTCGTGGGGCCGAAGGCGGTCGTGGCGTCCGCGGCGAAGGGAGTCGCCCCCGCGATCCGCGCGCCCACGTCGTAGGTCGGGTAGGCCGCCCGGGGGAAGGCGACGGTGTCGCCCGCGCCCAGGCCCATGAGGGTCGGCAGCCACGCGACGAGCTCCTTGGAGCCCACCGTGGGCAGCACGCCGTCGGGGTCGATGCCGGGGCGCCGCGGCGGCGCTCGAACCAGCCGGCGATGCCCTCGCGCAGGTCGGCCGTGCCCCAGGTCTGCGGGTAGCCGGGCGCGTCAGCGGCGTCGCGCAGGGCCGTCTGCACCACCTCGGGGGTGGAGTCGACGGGGGTGCCGACCGACAGGTCGACGATGCCCTCGCCCTGGGCGGGGTCGGAGGAGACAAAGGAGCTCGCCCGCTCCTTGGCAGGAGCGAGCGAGTCCCAGGGGAAGTCAGGCAGGTCCATCAGCGGGCGCCGACCATCACTCGTCGTGCTCCTGCGGGGGCAGGGCGGCGATGATCGGGTGGTCCTTGTCGATCATGCCCATCTTCGCGGCGCCGCCCGGGCTGCCGAGGTCGTCGAAGAACTCGACGTTGGCCTTGTAGTAGTCGGCCCACTCCTCGGGGGTGTCGTCCTCGTAGTAGATGGCCTCGACGGGGCACACCGGCTCGCAGGCACCGCAGTCGACGCACTCGTCCGGGTGGATGTAGAGGCTGCGCTTGCCCTCGTAGATGCAGTCGACCGGGCATTCCTCGATGCAGGCCTTGTCCTTGAGGTCCACACAAGGCTGCGCGATCACATACGTCATGCGGCACATACTATGACGCCCCATGAGTGATCTGCCCGCGGGTCTCACCACAGGTCAACGCGTCGCCGTCCGCTCCCGGATCGACCCGCCCCCGACCGCGGGCCCCACCCTCACGGACACCGTCGGCGAGCTCGTCGACATCGACGCGACCCACCTGTGCATCGCCACCCGCACCGGCGACGTCACCGTGGCCCGTGACCGGGTCGTCGCCGCGCGCGTGATCCCTCCGAAGCCCACCCGTCGCGGCGCCCCGCACCGTGCCATCACGCTCGAGGACCTGCACCTCGTCATGACCCGCGGTCAGCCGGGCGTCGAGGAGGCCTGGCTCGGCGCACCGGGCTCCGGCTGGCTGCTGCGGGCCGGTCTCGGGTGGACCGGTCGCTCCAACTCCGCTCTGCCCGTGGGCGACCCGGGCCTGCCCCTGCCGGAGGCCGTCGACGCCGTGGAGGCCTGGTACGCCGAGCGCGACCTCCCCTCCGCTCGTCATCGCTCCCCGGCCGCGGTGCCGGCACCGCGGACGACGCCCTCGGCCGGCTGCTCCTCGACCGCGGCTACCGCGAGCGCACCGTCGCCGAGGTGCTCACGGGGGTGGACGGACACCCTGCTCGACGCGCCCGTCCCCGCGCCCGCGGGCATCACCGCGGAGTGCCGCGACCACGTCGACGAGGCGTGGCTCGCCGGCAGCTCGCCGCGGGTCCTCGAGCACCGCGACGCGGCCCGGGAGATCCTCGCTCTGCCCCGCCACCAGGTCTTCCTCACCGCCCACGACGACGAAGGGAGCACCGCCGGCGTCGTGCGCGTGGCACTGAGCGACGGGTGGGCCGGCGTCTTCGGCCTGCACGTCGCCCCCGAGCACCGCGGCCGCGGCGTCGGCCGATGGCTCACGGTCGAGTCGCTGCGGGCAGCCGCAGCCGACGGCGCCAGCCTGACCTACCTGCAGGTCGAGCCGGGCAACGCCCCCGCCCAGCACCTCTACCGCGATATGGGCCTGACGACCCACCACGACTACGTTTACCTCGCGCTGCGCTGAGCGGCGGCCGACTCCGACGGCCCGTGCGTGACAAGGGTGACGTCGGCGCCGGCCACGGCGAGCGCCGCGCGGTAGCCCGGCACCGGGACCTCGAGATCGACGACCCGGACGCCGGCTGACGAGCGCGCCCCCGTGGCCTTGAAGGTCGCCTCCTCGACGACCCATCCGGCGACGTCCCCTCCGCCGCCCGGAGCGACTCGACTCGACACCGACCGGCA
>NZ_JBNFOF010000011.1:0-31809 GCF_057364645.1 Janibacter sp. CFPM2_SD2 | reverse complement strand
CGCCGCACGAGGCGCACCCGTGCGCCGGTGGCGGCGAGCATCGCGGCGTCGGCCTCGGAGCGGTGACGGCGCGCGACGAGCGAGGTCGTCAGGCGCGGGTGCTCCAGGCGCACCCGCTGGACGAGGTCGAGCAACGCGTCCATCGCGTGGTCGGGGCCGGAGCGCAGGGTCACGTCGACACGGTGGTCGTCACCGGTCGTGCAGATCCGGCGCAGGGCCTGCTCGGCGCGGGCGGCGTCCTGCCCCAGGCCCAGGTGCTCGGGCGCGAGGTAGAGCTCGGAGTGGTAGTCACCGCCGGCGTGACGGGGGCGATGCGCTCGATGGCCGTCGTCGCCTCGGTGACCGTCGCCTCGACACCCGCGGCGTCGGTCGCGGCCGGAAGGAGCGGGTGGAGGGCCGCCAGGCGGTTGGTACGGCGCAGCCAGGCCGCCGTGGCGACGGCGTCGTCGACGTCCTCGCCGGCGACGAACCGCTCCCGAGCGGCCTGGACCAGCCGCGACCGCTCGGTGCGCTGCCGGGCCCCCGGGGCGACGAGCGCGTCGAGCAGGCGCGTGCGCAGGTGGTCGGGGTTGAGGGCACTCACGTGGTCTCCTCCGGGGTGTGCAGGCGGTAGGCCTCGGGCACGACCCGCCAGGTCCGCTCCTTGGCCGGGTCGAGCTCCTCGCCGTCGGCGTTGGCGGCGAAGCGGTGGTTGACCCCGCGGACGGTGACGGTCCTGGCTCGGCGGGTCACGACGTCGTCGAGCTCGGTGTGCGTCCCGCGGCTGAGGTGCAGGGCGTAGCGCAGCCGACGCTTCGGGGCGACGGCGAAGGAGACGACGACCTCGGCGCGGCCGTCGCCCGGCTCGGCGTCGGGGGCGATCGTCGAGCCACCACCGACGCTCGTGCCGATCGTCGCCGCGACCTGCAGCACGCGCCGGCTGCCGTCGGCGATGACCTCGTCGTCGGCGATCACCTCGAGGTGACGTCCCTGCTGCCCGACGCCGGCGGAGATGCCGCCGATGGCATAGCCGAGGATCCCCAGGTGCACCTTGCCCAGGCGCTCCTTCCACGGGGCGGCGATGCGACCGGCCTCCTCGCCCACGCCGATGTGCACGGCATTGGCCACGAGGTTGTCGTCGTCGTCGATGAGGACGTCCACCGGGCGCACCGGGCTGGCCAGGACGATGCGAGCCGCCTCGGCGGGGTCCTTGGGCAGGCCCGTCGCACGAGCGAAGTCGTTGCCCGTCCCCATCGGGAGCAGGCCGACGGTCGGCGGGTCCTCGCCGAGGTCACCGGTGCGGCACAGGGCGGTGACGAAGGCGTGCAGCGACCCGTCTCCCCCGGCGACGACGACCTCGCGGCCGTCGCGCGCGGCGATCGCCTCGGTGAGGTCGTCGATCGACTCGGTCTCGACGACCTCGACGTCGCCGCCCTCGCGCAGCACGGCCAGCGCGGCCTCCTGGGCCTCCCGGTCGGAGCTGCCCGCAGAGGCATTGGCGATGAAGAGCAGTCGTCTCACGACCGTCAGCCTACGGTCCTGCGCTCACCCGGTCCGGCGGCGCAGGGTGAGGCTCCCGAGGGCGAGGGCCACGACGATCCAGCCGGCGATGACGAGCAGCGGGGTGACGAGGTCGCCCCCCGGGTCGGGCTGCCGCGCGACCGAGGTCGCCGCGTCGACGACGTAGGACAGCGGCAGGACGTCGGAGACGAGCTCGAGCGCGCGCGGCAGCCGGTCGCGCGGCACGAGCAGCCCGCAGAGGAGGAACTGCGGCAGCACCGTGGCTGGCATGAGCTGGACGGCCTGGAACTCGGTGGCCGCGAAGGCCGACGCGAGCAGTCCGAGCGAGGTCCCGAGGACCCCGCTCGCGACGACGACGAGCACGAGCCAGGCCGACGTCGCGGCGGTGTCGAGCCCGAGGAGCCACACCGAGACGGCCGTGACGACCGCCCCCTGGACGACGGCGAGCAGGCCGAAGGCGAGCGCGTAGCCGAGGACGAGGTCGGCCTTGCCCAGGGGTGTGGTGAGCAGCCGTTCGAGGGTGCCGCTCGTGCGCTCGCGCAGCGTGGCGACGCTCGTCACGACGAACATGACGACGAAGGGGAAGACCGTGAGCAGCACCGGCCCGACCTGCTCGAAGAGCACGCCGTCGGCGTAGATCCACGCGAGCAGGCACATGAGGACGACCGGCACGACGAGCAGGAGACCGAGCGTGCGGTGGTCGCGGGTGAGCTGCCGCAGCA
Organism: Janibacter sp. CFPM2_SD2; assembly: GCF_057364645.1. Lineage (NCBI taxonomy): Bacteria > Bacillati > Actinomycetota > Actinomycetes > Micrococcales > Intrasporangiaceae > Janibacter > Janibacter sp. CFPM2_SD2. The sequence goes on along the minus strand of NZ_JBNFOF010000011.1, from coordinate 29,587 downwards.
CTCGGGCGACGGTGACGAGGGTCAGTCGCGGGCTCATGCCGCCACCTCGTCCACGAGCGCGAGGAAGGCGCTCTCCGCGTCGGCGGCGCCGGTGCGCTCGAGGAGCCGGCCGGGGTGTCGTCGGCGAGGACCTCCCCTTCGCGCAGGAGGACGAGCCGGTCGCACCGGGAGGCCTCGTCCATGACGTGGCTGGAGACGAGGAGGGTCACGCCGTCGTCGGCGAGCCCGCGGAAGAGGTCCCACAGGTCGCGCCGCAGGACGGGGTCGAGCCCGACGGTCGGCTCGTCGAGCACGAGCAGCTCGGGAGAACCGACGAGGGCCGCTGCGAGGCTGGCGCGGCTGCGCTGCCGCCCGAGAGCGCATCGGTGCGCGCGTCGACGTGGCTCGTCAGGTCGACGCGGGCGATCGCCTCCCGCGCCGCGCTGCGCGGGTCCCGCACGCCGAGGAGCCGGGCGAGGTGGGAGACATTTTTCCCCCCACCGTGAGGTCGCCGTAGACGCTCGGTGCCTGGGTGACGTAGCCGACCCGGTGCCGCAGCTCGGGGTGCCCGGCCGGCCGGCCGAGGACCTCGACCCGGCCCCCATCGACCCGCTGCACCCCGACGACCGCACGCATGACGGTGGACTTGCCCCCGCCGCTCGGCCCGAGGAGGCCGACGATCTCTCCCTTCGGCACACCGAGGGAGAGATCGGGGATGACGCGGCGACCACCGCGGGTCACCTGCAGCCCGTCGATCTCGATCGCGTGCGCGCCGACGAAGGGAGCCCGCTCGCCGCCCCGACGACCGCGGGCCGACATCACGACGCCGACTCGGCGTGGGCGGGGCTCGGCTCGTCCGCGAGCTGCCGAGGTGCCGTCGGGCGAAGTCGAGCGACTCGCGCAGGTCGGCCTCGCGCTCGTGGGGCTTCTTGCGGGTGCCGACCTCGAGGACGACGGCGCCGTCGAAGCCGCTCGTCGTCAGGTGCTGCAGCACCTCGGCGCAGGGCTGGGTGCCGCGGCCCGGGACGAGGTGGTCGTCCTTGAGCGTCGTGAGCATGCCGTCGGCGAGGTGGATGTGGGAGAGGCGCCCACCGAGGTCGAGGACCATCTGCATCGCGTCGCTGCGCGCTGTCGCGGTGTGCGACAGGTCGATCGTCACGTGGTCGTAGGGCTGCGGCACGGGGTCCCAGTGCGGCAGGTAGGCCTGCACCTGCCGGCCGCGGGCGGCCCACGGGAACATGTTCTCCACCGCGAGGGTGATGCCGGAGGCGTGCTCGCGCTCGGCGACGCCCTCGGCGAAGCCGCGGGCGTACTCCTTCTGCCAGCGGAAGGGCGGGTGGAGCACGACCGTCGGCGCACCGACCTCCTGCGCGAGCTCGATCGACCCGTCGACCTTGCCCCACGGGTCGGCGCTGAGGACGCGCTGCGTGAGCAGCAGGGTCGGCGCGTGGATCGAGAGGATGTCGAGCCCGTGGTGGTCGGCGAGCGCCCTCAGCGCACCGGCGCTCTGCGAGATCGGGTCGGCCCAGACCATGACCTCGACGCCGTCGTAGCCCAGGTCCGCCGCCATCTCGAAGGCCGCGGCGGCGCCCTCCGGGTAGACCGAGGCGGTGGACAGGCCCACCGGGATGTGCGGGTGACGTGAAGCCATGCGTCGAGCGTAGACCCGGGGCGAGGCGCTGGCGGGTGGCTCGCGAGCTCGCACCTCGACCAGCGGGGTCGGGTCAGCTCATCAGGTCGAGGTAGCGCAGCAGCACTCCCTCGCGCAGCGCCCAGGGGCAGATCGTCAGCTCCGGCACGCCGAGCAGGTCCATCGCGGCCTCGGCGACGATGCCGCCGGCGAGCAGCTGGTGGGCGCGCGAGGCGGAGACGCCCGGCAGCCCGACGCGCTCGTGCTGCGGTCATCGTCGAGATCCGGGCGATCGTCGCGGTGACGTCCTCCAGGCGCAGCCGCCGGTCGACGTAGGGCCCGTCGGCGCTCGGCGCGGCGCCCGCGATGCGGGCCAGGGAGCGCATCGTCTTGCTCGTGCCGAGGACGGTGTCGGGCGAGCTCGCCTTGGCGTAGGGCCGGATCTCCTTGGCCAGGGTGGCGCGGACCGCGCGGCGGGCGGCCTTGATCTCCTGCGCCGAAGGGGGGTCGCCCGCCAGCAGGTCACGGGTGACCCGCCCGGCACCCAGGAGGAGCGACTTGGCGATGTCGGGGTCCTCGTCGTCGCCGAGGGTCAGCTCGAGCGAGCCGCCGCCGATGTCGATGACGAGCAGGCGCCCGGCGGACCAGCCGGCCCAGCGGCGGGCTGCGAGGAAGGTCAGGCGCGCCTCGTCCTCACCGCTGAGCACCCGCAGGTCGACGCCCGTGTCGGCACGAACCCGGGCGAGCACTTCGTCGCCGTTGGGCGCCTCGCGCACCGCGCTCGTGGCGAAGGGGAGGATCTCCTCGACCCCGTGGTCCTCGGCGACATCGAGGCACTCGGCGACGAAGCGCGAGAGGTCGGCCGCGCCCGTGGCGTCGATGCGGCCGGCGTCGTCGACGTGCTCGGACAGCCGCAGCAGGATCTTGTGGGAGGTCGCAGGGATCGGCGCCGCACCGTGGTGGGCGTCGACGATGAGCAGATGGACGGTGTTGGAACCGACGTCGATGACACCCAGGCGCACGGGGGCAACAGTAGACGCAGATCCACCGGCCACCAGAAGCGGACGGGGCATAGGGTGGCGCGCGTGAGCGACGACCACCCCGTGCACCCAGGCGAGACCGACCTGCAGACCGCACGCACCTGGGTCGAGTTCGACGACCCGGCCGACGAGGGCCAGCGCTTCCGCTGCGACCTGACCTGGCTCACCTCGTCGTGGACCTGCGTCTTCGGCTCCGGTTGCCACGGCATCGACGCCGACCAGCCCGACTTCGGCTGCTGCGTCCTCGGAGCGCACTTCACCGACAAGGACGACGTCGCCCGGGTCAAGGCGGTCGTCGACGAGCTCGGCGAGGACGAGTGGGAGCTGCACCCCGGCACGACCCGCACGTCGGCGTGGACGGAGAAGGAGGACGGCGACCTCAAGACGAAGGTCGTCGACGGCGCCTGCATCTTCTTGAACCGCCCGGGCTTCCCCGCCGGCGCCGGCTGCTCGCTGCACCAGCACGCCATGCTCACCGGGGTCGAGCCGCACACGGTCAAGCCGGACGTGTGCTGGCAGCTGCCGATACGCCGCACCTATCGCACCGTCGAGCTGCCCGACGGGAGCAGCCATCTCGAGGTGAGCATCGGCGAGTACGACCGCCGCGGCTGGGGCCCGGGCGGCCACGAGCTCGACTGGTACTGCTCCGGCAGCCCCGACGCCCACGTCGCCGCCGACCCGGTCTACGTCACCGAGCGACCGGGCCTGATCGAGCTCATGGGGCAGTCCGGCTACGACGAGCTCGCGGCCCGCTGCGAGGCCCACCTCGAGCTCGTGGCCGCGGCCACCGCGACGACGCGAGACGGACGCCCTTCGCCCTCGGGCAGGGCACTGCTGCCCCTGCTCGTCCACCCGGCCACGCTGGCCGCACGCGAGGAGCGGGCGTGACCCCCTTCGACCTCACGGAGCTCGCCGACGAGCTCGGCGACGGCGTGCTCGTCACCGACGCCGACGTCGTGGGGTCCTACTCCACGGACCAGGCGCTCTTCTGCCCCGCCGACGGCGCGGTCGCCCTCGTGCGGGCACGCACGGTCGCCGACGTGCAGGCGACGATGCGCTTCGCGACGCGGCACCGGGTGCCGGTCGTGCCGCAGGGCACCCGGACCGGGCTGTCCGGCGGGGCCAATGCCGTGCCCGGCTGCATCCTGCTCTCGCTGGAGCGCATGGACCGGGTGCTCGAGGTCGACGCCGCCGAGCGCACCGTCACCGTCGAGCCGGGGATCATCAACCAGGACCTCAAGGACGTGCTCGCGCCGCACGGCCTGTCCTACCCGCCGGATCCCGGGTCTGTCGCGATCTCGTCGATCGGCGGCAACGTCGCGACCAACGCCGGCGGGCTGTGCTGCGTGCGCTACGGCGTCACCCGCGACTACGTGCGCCGGCTGCGCGTCGTCCTCGCCGACGGCACCCTCACCACCCTCGGCACGACGACGGCGAAGGGGGTCGCCGGCCTCGACCTTCGCGGCCTCTTCGTCGGGTCGGAGGGCACGCTCGGGGTCGTCGTCGAGGTGACCCTGCGGCTGGTGCCGACGCTGCCGGAGCCGCTCACCGCGGTGGCGACCTTCGCCGACATCCGTTCTGCCGCAGCGACGGTCGCCGACCTCATGGCCTCGGGGGCGCAGCCCTGCCTCGTCGAGTCGATGGACCGCACGACCCTGGAGATGCTCCGCGAGACGGGGCACACCGACCTCGACGCGCAGGCCGGCGCCATGCTGCTCGTGCAGTCCGACGGCGGTGGCAGCCGCGATGCCGCGCAGGCGGAGGTCGAGGCGCTGGGGCGCTTCGCGCAGGAGCACGGGGCCCTCGACGTCGCCGTCTCCGACGACCCCGCCGACAGCGCCGCGCTCGTCGCGATGCGGCGGATGGCCCAGCCCTCCTTCGAGCGGTGGGCGCAGGCGCACGGCGGCGGGCAGCTTCTCGACGACGTCTGCCTGCCGCGCACCCGGCTGCCCGAGTTCTACGACCGGCTCGAGACGATCCGGCAGGAGTCGGGGCTGACGATCGCGGTCGTCGCGCACGCCGGCGACGGCAACACCCACCCCTCGGTCTTCTTCGACACGAGCGACCCCGACAGCGTCTCCCGGGCCGATGCGGCCTTCGACGCGATCATGGAGCTCGGCCTCGAGCTCGGCGGCACGATCACCGGCGAGCACGGCGTCGGCCACCTCAAGCGCCGCTGGCTGGCCCGCGAGCTCGACGAGGGCTCCCGGCGGGTGCACCTGGCGGTCAAGGCGGCGCTCGACCCGCTGGGCATCCTCAACCCCGGCAAGATGCTCGCCGAGCTCTCACCCCCTTCGCATCTCCTTGAGTTCGTGAAGGGGGTGTCGGGGGCGGCACGTAGGTTGGCGGCCATGGCGACGAAGAAGGGCGGACCGACCTACCGCTGCAGCGAGTGCGGCTGGACCACGGTCAAGTGGGTCGGGCGATGCGGCGAGTGCCAGGCGTGGGGCAGCGTCGACGAGGTCGGCGGCGCGACGACGCGCACCCTCGCGGCCGCCCGGGTGCAGCGCCCGGCCGTGCCGATCCGCGAGATCGACGGCGAGCAGGCGACCCACCGCTCGACCGGCGTCCCGGAGTTCGACCGGGTGCTCGGCGGCGGGCTCGTCCCCGGGTCGGTCGTCCTCGTGGCCGGTGAGCCCGGCATCGGCAAGTCGACCCTGCTCCTCGACGTGTCCGCCCGTGTCGGCGAGGGGCGGCGCGTCCTCTACATCACCGGCGAGGAGTCGGCCGCGCAGGTGCGCGGGCGCGCGGAGCGCATCGGGGCCGTGACCGACGGGCTCTACCTCGCCGCCGAGACCGACCTGGCGACCGCCCTCGCGCAGATCGAGCAGGTGCGGCCCGACCTCGTCGTCATCGACTCGGTGCAGACGATCGCCTCGACCGAGGTCGACGGTGCTGCGGGCAATGTCAGCCAGGTCCGCGAGGTCGCCGGGTCACTCATCCAGGCGGCCAAGGAGGGTGGCTTCGCGATCCTGCTCGTCGGCCACGTGACCAAGGACGGCTCGATCGCCGGACCCCGCGTCCTCGAACACCTCGTCGACGTCGTCGTGCAGTTCGAGGGTGACCGGCACACCCGGCTGCGCCTGGTCCGCGCGGTGAAGAACCGCTTCGGCCCGACCGACGAGGTCGGGTGCTTCGACCTCACCGACGCCGGGATCATCGGCCTGTCCGACCCCAGCGGCCTCTTCCTCTCCAGCCGCCACATCAACGTCCCGGGCACGTGCGCGACCGTCACGCTCGAAGGGCGGCGACCGCTCGTCGTCGAGGTGCAGTCGCTCGTCTCGCCGTCGCAGATCCCGACCCCGCGCCGCGCCAACGTCGGTCTCGACAGCGGCCGGCTCGCCATGGTCATCGCCGTCCTCGACAAGCGGGCCGGGGCGCCCATCGGCACCCAGGACACCTACGTCTCGACGGTCGGCGGCGTCAAGATCACCGAGCCCTCCAGCGACCTCGCCGTCGCCATCGCCATCGCCAGCGCCGTCCTCGCCGAGCCGGTGCCGCACACCCTGCTCGCGCTCGGCGAGATCGGCCTGAGCGGCGAGGTGCGGCCGGCCGTGGGTGTCGCCCGGCGGCTCACGGAAGCGGCCCGGCTCGGGTTCCGCACCGCGCTCGTCCCCGTCGGGGCGCTCGCCGACGCCGCTCCCCCGGCCGGCATGGACGTCGTCGAGGTGACCGACGTCGGGCAGGCGATCTCCGAGATGCGGCAGCGGCACACCGGAGGGACCGTCCACCGACTCCCCTCGTCATAGACTCGCCGGGTGGCCGACCCAGACGACGACCTCTTCCGGACGACCCTCGCCGCGGTCGCGCCGGGCACCGTGCTGCGCGACGGGCTCGAGCGGATCCTGCGGGGCAACACCGGCGCCCTCGTGGTGCTCGGGCACGACAGGCTCGTCGAGAGCCTGTGCACCGGGGGCTTCGACCTCAACATCGAGTTCTCCGCGACCCGCCTGCGCGAGCTGGCGAAGATGGACGGAGCCGTCGTCGTCGACTCCGGCGTCTCGAAGATCCTCAAGGCCGCGGTCCAGCTCGTCCCCGACCCGAGCATCGAGACCCTCGAGAGCGGCACCCGGCACCGCACGGCCGAGCGGGTCGCCCGGCAGACCGGGCACCCCGTCGTCTCGGTGAGCCAGTCGATGCACATCATCGCCCTCTACGTCGACGGCCGACGGCACGTCCTGCGCACGACGCCCGAGCTCGTCTCCCAGGCAAACCAGGCGATGCAGACGCTCGAGCGCTACACGACCCGGCTCAACGAGGTCACCGGCTCGCTGTCGGCCCTCGAGATCGAGGACCTCGTCACCGTCCGGGACGTCGCCGTCGTCCTCCAGCGCCTCGAGATGGTCCGCCGCATCCACGCCGAGATCGCCGAGTACGTCCTCGAGCTCGGCATCGACGGCCGCCTGCTCACCCTCCAGCTCGAGGAGCTGACGGCTGGCCTCGACGACGACCTCAACGCGGTCATCCTCGACTACCTCGACCCCAAGGGGCCGGTCGCCGACGCCCAAGGGGTCATGGACAACCTCTCGGCGCTCGACGCCACCGAGCTGCTCGACCTCGGCCACGTCGCCAAGTCGCTCGGCTTCGCGATCGTGGGAGAGTCGCTCGACGCGTCGGTCAGCCCACGCGGACTGCGCATCCTCGGCAAGATCCCGCGCCTGCCGGGCGCCATCGTCGACCGGCTCGTCCTCCACTTCGGCTCGCTGCAACGACTGCTCGCGGCCGGCATCGACGACCTGATGGCCGTCGAGGGGGTCGGCGAGCTGCGCGCCCGCACCGTCCGCGAGGGTCTGTCACGACTCGCGGAGAGCTCGATCCTCGAGCGGTACGTCTGACGTGCTCCGATTCCTGGTCTCGCTGCTCGCCGGCGGGCTGGTGATCGGTGGCGCGTGGTTCGGATGGACCCGCAGCGCCGACGTCGAGGCGACGCTGGCTGGTGCAGCCGACCGGGCGGGAGCGCCCATCCTGACGAGGCAACGGACTCCCCCTTCGCCCACACCGACGGCGACCGCCCTGTCCACGCATGGCACTGATCCGGGGCGCCCCTGCGACCTGCCCACACCGACCGACGCCGCAGGGATGAACACCCTCATGACCCAGCTCGACGGCGAGCCGCGGCTGCAGGGCGCCGACCACGGCGGCTCGGTCATGCTCGCCGACGGCCGACGGCTCTTCGTCTACGGCGACACGGTGCGGGACACGGACGTCGTCGGCCCCTTCATGGTGCGCAACTCGGTGCTCGTCGCCAACGGCGGCTGCCTCAAGGCCATGCGCGTCGAAGGCGACGGTGCGGTCATCCCCGACACCGGCGATCTCGGCCACTGGCCGATGTCGTTGCGCGCCGACCCCGTGCCCGGGGGCACCCGGGTGCAGGTGCTCACCGCGACCGTGCACGAACTCGGCGGGCGCGACTTCGAGACGATCGGGACCGGCCTGGCGACCTTCGAGGTCCCGACCAACCGGATGCCGCGGCTCGTGTCGCACCGGGCGGTCACCGCACGCAGCACCGACCCGCGGGTGCCGACGTGGGGCGCCGCGATGTGGGACGAGGGTCCGTGGACCTATGTCTTCGGCACCGCGAGCGACGAGGGCAAGACGACGGCAGGATGGTCGCTGCATGTCGCCCGCACCCCGACCGGTTCGCTCGCCTCCGCGCGCACCTGGGAGTACTGGGACGGCAGCTCGTGGGTCGCCGGTGACCCTGCGGCCGCCCAGACCCCCGCGGCCCAGCTCGTCGGCGCCGACCAGGGCGTCTCGCACGTCCTCGGGGTCTTCGAGCGCGACGGCTCGTGGTTCGCGGTGAGCAAGGAGGGCGACTTCCAAGGAGACCAGCTCGCCGTGTGGAAGGCGCCGTCGGTCACCGGGCCGTGGACGAAGCACCGCGTGCGACCGCTCGGCAACGACGCGTCGACGGTGCGCTACACCGTGCTCTCCCACCCGGACCTCACGACCCCGCCGGGCACGGTCCTCGTCTCGTGGAGCGAGGCACCGACGAGCGAGCCCGACTTCCACACCCACCCGCAGCGTTACCGTCCGCGCTTCGCCGAGATCGAGCTGCCATGACTCTGCCCGACACCACTCGCGGCGCGGACGAGGCCGCGAGCGCCCAGCTGCGCACCGCCGTGCTCGCGTGGTTCGACGAGCACGGTCGTGACCTGCCCTGGCGTGACCCCCGGTGCTCCGCTTGGGGTGTCTACCTCTCGGAGGTGATGTCGCAGCAGACGCCCGTCGCCCGGGTGCTGCCGGTCTGGGAGCGCTGGCTCGAGCGGTGGCCGACGCCGGCCGACCTGGCCGCGGACTCCCCCGGCGAGGCGGTGCGCATGTGGGACCGCCTGGGTTACCCACGTCGGGCGCTGCGGCTGTGGGAGTCGGCCGCGGCGATGGTCGAGCGCCACGACGGCGAGGTCCCGCGCGACCAAGACGACCTGCTCGCCCTGCCCGGCGTCGGCCCCTACACCGCTGCCGCCGTCGCGTCCTTCGCCTTCGGGGACCCGCGCACCGTCGTCGACACCAACGTCCGCCGGGTCCTCGCCCGCACGGTGAGCGGCACGCAGCACGCGGCACCGGCACTCACCGCTGCCGAGATGCGCCTGGCCGATGCCTCGATGCCGGCCGACCGGGACGAGGCCAACCGGTGGAATGCCGCGTCGATGGAGCTGGGCGCCCTCGTCTGCACGGCCCGCTCGCCGCGCTGCGACGAGTGCCCGGTCAGCCACCTGTGCGCCTGGCAGCTCGCCGGGCCGCCCGGAGCACGAGGGGCCGCCACGGCGCGGTCAGGCCTGGCACGGCACCGACCGCCAGGTGCGCGGCCGCATCGTGCAGCTGCTGCGCGAGAGCGCGGACCCGGTCTCGCGCCGCGACGTCGACGCCACGTGGCCGGACGACCCGGCGAAGGTCGAGCGATGCCTTGCCGGGCTCGTCGAGGACGGTCTCGTCGAGCCGGTGGCCGGCGGATACGCCCTGCCGGGGTGACGGGACTCCCCTTCGTCCGTCAGAGCTGGCGCAGCATCCGGGTGTTGCCGAGGGTGTTGGGCTTGACCCGCTCGAGGTCGAGGAACTCGGCGACGCCCTCGTCGTAGGAGCGCAGCAGCTCGACGTAGACGTCGGGGTCGACTGCCTGGCCCTCGATCTCGGTGAAGCCGTGCCGGGTGAAGAAGTCGACCTCGAAGGTCAGGCAGAAGAGCCGCTCGACCCCCAGCTCGACGGCGTCCTCGGCAAGCGCCTCGAGCAGGGCGCCTCCGACACCGTGCCCCAGGTGCTCGGCGGAGACGGCGAGGGTGCGGATCTCGGCGAGGTCGTCCCACATGACGTGCAACGCACCGCAGCCGACGACCTGACCGTCGATCTCGGCGACGCGGAACTCCTGCAGCCCCTCGAAGTAGGCGACGGTGTCCTTGCTGACGAGGACCCGCCGCTCGGCCAGGGGCGCGACGAGGGCACGGATGTCGCGCACGTCGCGGGTGCGGGCGCGGCGGATGGTCACGGTCACCGGACAAACCTACGCCCCCGCCACGAGGGCGAGGGCGCAGGTCGGTCCGCTCGGCGAGCGGCGGCGCGAAGGGGGGTCAGCGCACCGTGTACTCCGGCTGGGACTGGACGTTCAGCTCGCCCATCCGGATCGTGTCGGCCCGCTTGGTGGCGGGGTCGTTGAACTTCAGCACGTCGAAGCCGCGGGCGATGTCCGAGGAGTAGACGTGGCCGTTGTAGTAGTACGTCGACCACGTGCCACCGATGCCCTCGTCGGCCGGCAGCGGACCTCGCTCGAAGTAGCCGAGCTCCTTGGGGTTGCTCGAGTCGGTGAAGTCCCAGACGCTCACGCCACCCTGGTACCAGGACTGGACCATGAGGTCCCTGCCCTTGACCGGGATGATCGAGCCGTTGTGCGCGACGCAGTTCTCCGTCTCGGTCTGGTGCCGCTGGATCTTGTAGTACGAGCGGAAGGTCAGCTGACCGGTCTCGGACAGGTCGTAGATCGCGTTGGCGCCGCGGTTGGGCCCGATGTCGGCGGTGCACGTCGGGGCGCCGCCACCGCCGAGCTCGTCGGTGAAGACGACCTTGCTCGCGTCGGCGTTGAAGGTCGCCGAGTGCCAGAAGGCGAAGTTCTCGTCGTCCCGGACCTGCTCGATGACCTGGGGAGCCTCCGGGTCCTTGATGTCCATGATGATGCCGTCACCCATGCACGCGCCCGCCGCGAGGTCCTTGCTCGGCAGGGCGGTGATGTCGTGGCAGCCGGTCGTCGCCGAGCGACCCGCGATCGGCGTGGGGCCGGGGCCACCGGGGTTGCCGCCGTCGGGGAAGAGGTTGGGCGTGGCGATGACCGACGCGTCGGTCGGCGCGGCCTTGTCGACCTTGACGATCGAGATCAGGTCGTGCGGCGTCTGGCAGTCCGGGTACTCGGCGCGCGGCGAGTAGCTCGACACGTAGAGGTAGTCGGTGCCCTTGTTGGCGCCCTTGCCCGGGACGAGCGTGTGGGTGTGCGAGCCGCAGGCGGTCTCGACCGACTTGATGTACTGCGGGTTGCGCAGGTCGGAGATGTCGAAGATCTTGATCCCCTCCCAGCTCTCCTTGACCGTTGCCGACTGCGAGGTCGAGGCGCACGAGTCGTCGCTGCGGGAGGAGTCGGTCGACAGGTAGAGCAGGTCGCCGGAGACGGAGATGTCGTTCTGGCTGCCCGGGCACTTCACCTGGACGATCGTCTTGGGCTGGCGCGGGTTCTTGACGTCGATGATCGAGAATCCGTCGTAGTTGCCGACGAAGGCCTTGTCGTCCTGGAAGGCGATGTCGGTGCCGATGCCCTCGGCGAGCGCACCGGACGGCGCGATGTTGGCCAGGTGCTGGACGTTCTTGCTGCGACCGATCTCGTCGGTCCCCAGGTCGGTGCCGGAGACTCCGATCCGGTCACCGGGTCCGTCGGCGAGGGCGCTGGTGGCGCCCGCCCCCGACATGACCAGTGCGGTGGCCGCGACGACGGCCAGGGTGGATCTGCGCATGATTCCTCCACGGGGTGGCGTCCGCCGGGGCGGGGTGTGCCCCGCGCGGGATCCGCCAAGCCTTCCGTGTCGGCGCCGCCCCACGGCCCCGCTCCGGGTCGGGGTTTGGTCAGGATCTGGTCAGGATCACCCGCGGCCGACCCGTGACGGCCCACCACGGACGAAGGGGGGTTACCGTCGCCCTCGTGAGCCCACGCCTGACCCCCTTCGTCCTCGCTGCCGCCCTCGTGCTCGGCGGGTGCTCGGGCAGCGGCGACGACGCCTCGACCTCGGCCACCTCGCCCGATGCACCGGTCCTGCAGCCGGGCACACCCGGCGAGTCGAACTCGTCGCTGACCGGCGACGACGCCGTCGCGACGCCGTCGTCGAGTCACAACGACGCGGACGTGACCTTCTTGCAGGACATGATCCGCCACCACGCGCAGGCCGTCGTCATGGGCGACATCGTCAAGGGGCGCCTGACCGACGCCAAGGTGCGCTCCCTGGCCAGCCGGATCAGCGACGAGCAGAAGCCCGAGATGAAGGGGATGGCCTCGACCCTGCGATCGTGGGGCGAGAAGGTGCCGATCGAGGCGAGCAACCCGAGCGGCAGCGGCCACGGCAGCCACGACGACCACGCCGACATGCCCGGCATGGCCACGCCGGCGCAGCTGAGCGACCTGCGCACGGCGAAGGGGGCGGACGTCGACCGGCTCTACCTCGACCTGATGATCGCGCACCACGAGGGCGCTCTCGAGATGTGCACGACCTTGGGAGACAAGGGCGCCGACGAGCGCACCGGCGAGCTCGGCGACGACATCTCGGTCACCCAGACCAAGCAGATCGACCAGATGAAGGGCATGCAGCGCCGTCTCTGACGCGCACCCCCGGCGCGGGCCTGATCGCCACTCCCCCTCCCTCTCCTGCAGCACCCCTTGACCCGGCACGTCGACCGGCCTACCGTCGTATTCAACCTATTGGTTGAATACGGAGCACGCGATGGAGGACGACACCGAGGAGCGACTCTCCCGGGCCTTCGCCGCGCTCTCCGACCCGGTCCGGCGGGACATCGTCACCCGCCTCACGGTCGGTGACGCCACCGTCAACGACCTCGCCGCCCCCTACGACATCAGCCTCCAGGCCGTGAGCAAGCACCTCAAGGTCCTCGAGGACGCCGGCCTCGTCAGCCGGCGCAGGGAGGCCCAACGCCGTCCGGTCCACCTCGAGGCCGATGTCCTGGCCACGATGACCGGCTGGATCGAGCGGCACCAGCAGCGAGCCGAGCAACGCATGTCCCGGCTCGAGGAGGTCCTCGGCGACCTCCCTTCGCCCGACCCGGGCACCACGAGCACAGGAGCAGACCGATGAGCACCCAGCCCAGCACCGACCACATCACGACCGCGACGATCGAGGCCGACCCAGAGGTCCCCGTCGTGCGGATCACCCGCGACTTCAAGGCGACCGCGGCGCAGCTGCACCGCGCGCACACCGACCCCGAGCTCTACAAGCGGTGGGTCGGGCCCGACGAGCTCGACACGATCATCGACCACTGGGACGCGCGCACTGGTGGCAGCTACCGCTTCACCAATGTCGCGAAGGAGGGCAGCGAGCGGCGCGTGCAGGGCGACACCCAGGAGTTCCACTTCTTCGGCAGCTTCCACGAGGTGCGCCCCGACCGGATCGTCCAGACCTTCACCTTCGAGGGCTTCCCCGACGGGGTCTCGCTCGACACGATGACCTTCGAGGACCTCGGTGACGGGTGGACGCGCGTCCACGGCCACTCGGTCCTGCCGACCTTCGAGGCGCGCGAGATGATGCTCGCCTCCGGCATGGAGATCGGCATCAACGAGGGCTATGCAGCACTCGACGCGATGCTCGATGCCGGGGAGGTCGCGTGACCTCGTTGTCGTCGCTGTCCGTCGCCGACCGCTACCGGTCGCGTCGGACGGCTTCGCGCGACGGGTCGCCGGCACGACCGACTGGGACGCGCCGACACCGGTGGCGCAGTGGCGGGCCCGCGACGTCGTCGGTCACCTGACGACCTGGCTGCCGGCACTCGTGGCGTCCGGCTGCGAGGTGCGCCTGGACCCCGTGCCGTCCGCCGAGGAAGACCCGGTCGGCGCGTGGGCCGGTCTCGACGCGCAGCTTCGATCGCTGCTCGACGACCCGGCGACCGAGGAGGTCGTCTTCGAGCACGAGCACATCGGCCGGATGCCGCTGCCGCAGATGCTCGACCAGTTCTTCACGAGCGACGTCGTCTTCCACACCTGGGACCTCGCCCGCTCCACCGGGCAGGACGACCGGCTCGACGAGGCCTACCTGGCCGAAGCCCTCGCGGGGATGCAGGCGCACACCGAGATGATCCGATCTTCCGGCCAGTTCGGCGAGCAACAGCCGGTGCCCGAGGACGCGAGCGTCCAGGAGCGCTTCTTCGCCTTCATCGGACGCGACCCGCGCTGGGCGCCGCCGGCGGGCTGAGCCCGGACCGCCCTCGATCTCCGCAAGACCCTAGGGTTTTGCGGAGATAGGGGGGGGGATGGCGAAGGGGAGGTGGCCAGTGATCTGGCCACCTCCCCTTCGTCTGCAGGGTCCGCGCTGGGTCAGTCGGCGGAACCGTCGCCCGCCTCGACGAGCGGGACGTCCAGCTCGCCGACCTTGGGCGCACCCTTGAAGGTGAACTCGGCGTCCTTGCCCTCGCCGGTCGCGTCGACCGCGACGATCTCGCCGGAGACGAGCTCGCCGAAGAGGATCTTCTCCGACAGCACGTCCTCGATCTCGCGCTGGATCGTGCGCTTGAGCGGGCGGGCACCGAGGACCGGGTCGTAGCCGCGCTTGGCGAGCAGCGCCTTGGCCGCGGGCGTGAGCTCGATGCCCATGTCCTTGTCCTTGAGGCGCTTGTCGAGCTTGGCGACCTCGAGGTCGACGATCTCGACGAGCTCGTCCTGGCTCAGCTGCGGGAAGACGATCGTGTCGTCGACGCGGTTGAGGAACTCGGGGCGGAAGTGGTTCTTCAGCTCGTCGGTGACCTTGGCCTTCATGCGCTCGTAGTCCGTGCGCTGGTCGGTGCTCGAGGTGAAGCCCATGGCGCCCTTGGAGATGTCCCGCGTGCCGAGGTTGGTCGTCATGATGATGACCGTGTTCTTGAAGTCGACCATCCGACCCTGCGAGTCGGTGAGGCGGCCGTCCTCGAGCACCTGCAGCAGCGAGTTGAAGATCTCCGGGTGGGCCTTCTCGACCTCGTCGAAGAGCACCACGGAGAAGGGCTTGCGGCGCACCTTCTCGGTGAGCTGGCCACCCTCGTCGTAGCCGACGTAGCCGGGGGGCGAGCCGAAGAGGCGGCTGACCGTGTGCTTCTCGGAGAACTCCGACATGTCGAGGGTGATGAGGCTGTCCTCGTCGCCGAAGAGGAACTCCGCGAGGGCCTTGGCCAGCTCGGTCTTGCCGACACCGGTGGGGCCGGCGAAGATGAACGAGCCGCCGGGGCGACGCGGGTCCTTGAGGCCGGCGCGGGTGCGTCGGATGGCCTGCGAGAGCGCCTTGATCGCGTCGTCGTTGCCGACGACCCGCTTGTGCAGCTCGCCCTCCATGTTGAGCAGTCGCGTCGACTCCTCCTCGGAGAGCTTGAAGACGGGGATGCCGGTCGAGGCGGCGAGCACCTCGGCGATGAGCTCCTCGTCGACCTCGGCGACGACGTCCATGTCGCCGGCCTTCCACTCCTCCTCGCGGCGGGCCTTCTCCGCGAGCAGGTTCTTCTCGTCGTCACGCAGACCGGCGGCCTTCTCGAAGTCCTGGCCGTCGATGGCCGACTCCTTCTCGAGGCGCACCTTGGCGATCTTGTCGTCGAACTCCTTGAGGTCGGCGGGGGCCGTCATCCGACGGATGCGCAGGCGCGCGCCCGCCTCGTCGATGAGGTCGATCGCCTTGTCGGGGAGGAAGCGGTCGTTGACGTAGCGGTCGGCCATCGTCACGGCAGCCACGATCGCCGGGTCGGTGATCGTCACCTTGTGGTGGGCCTCGTAGCGGTCACGCAGACCCTTGAGCATCTCGATGGCGTGGGCCAGCGAGGGCTCGGCGACCTGGATCGGCTGGAAGCGGCGCTCGAGGGCCGAGTCCTTCTCGATGTGCTTGCGGTACTCCTCGAGCGTCGTCGCGCCGATGGTCTGCAGCTCACCGCGGGCGAGCATCGGCTTGAGGATGCTCGCGGCGTCGATCGCGCCCTCGGCGGCACCCGCACCCACGAGGGTGTGGATCTCGTCGATGAAGAGGATGATGTCGCCGCGCGTCTTGATCTCCTTGAGCACCTTCTTCAGGCGCTCCTCGAAGTCACCGCGGTAGCGGCTGCCGGCGACGAGCGAGCCGAGGTCGAGCGTGTAGAGCTGCTTGTCCTTGAGCGGCTCGGGGACGTCCTCGTTGACGATGTCCTGGGCCAGGCCCTCGACGACGGCCGACTTGCCGACACCGGGCTCACCGATGAGGACGGGGTTGTTCTTCGTGCGGCGCGAGAGCACCTGCATGACGCGCTCGATCTCCTGCTCACGCCCGATGACCGGGTCGAGCTGGCCCTCACGCGCGGCCTGGGTGAGGTTTCGACCGAACTGGTCGAGCACGAGCGAGCCGCGGGCTGCCCCTCGGCCGGGCCGGTGCCGGCGCCGACGCCAGCGGCCTGGCCCTCCTTGCCACCCTGGTAGCCCGAGATGAGCTGGATGACGGTCTGGCGGACACGACCGAGTCGGCGCCCAGCTTGACGAGGACCTGGGCGGCGACGCCCTCGCCCTCGCGGATCAGACCGAGGAGGATGTGCTCGGTGCCGATGTAGTTGTGCCCCAGCTGCAGCGCCTCGCGCAGGGACAGCTCGAGGACCTTCTTGGCCCGCGGGGTGAAGGGGATGTGACCCGACGGAGCCTGCTGGCCGGGACCGATGATGTCCTGGACCTGCTCGCGGACGGCGTCGAGGGAGACGCCGAGCGACTCCAGCGCCTTGCTGGCGACACCCTCGCCCTCGTGGATGAGGCCGAGGAGGATGTGCTCGGTGCCGATGTAGTTGTGGTTGAGGAGGCGTGCCTCCTCCTGGGCGAGGACGACGACCCGGCGGGCCCGGTCGGTGAACCGTTCGAACATGGGATCTACCCCTTCACGTGGTGCTCAGACCTCGATGCTAACCGTGCTCGCTCCCTGAGCCGGGGGGCGAGCCTCTCACGGGGTCACAACGCCGCTCCCCCCGACCCTGTTCCACGAGACGAAGGGGGTGCGGCCGTGTTCGCTCTCAGCGGACGCCGGCCATCGCGGACCGCTCGACGGCGGCCGCCGTGGCCCGCCGCACGACCAGGATCCAGCCGGGCAGCGCCAGCACCATGACGACCGCGGCGACGCAGTGACCGATGACCCACCGCTCGATGTCCTGCGCCGACATCAGGTCACCACCGAGGGCCTGCCCCGCGTTCATGCCGAAGAAGGCAAGCAGCCACGTGACCCACCAGATGGCCAGCAGGCCGCGCGCACGCACGCCGAGCGCGCTCATCGCGTCGCCGACCGCCTGCAGCGGGAACCACAGGTTGACGACCGGCACACCCCAGCCGAGGACCGACCACACCACGGAGCGTCGGTGCCAGTGCCCGGGAGCGACCGTCTCGGCGACGCGGCGCAGCCCGTAGAGCCAGATCGCCCCCGCGGCCCACGCGGTCGGCATGCACAGCGTCGCGGCGCCGGCACAGCCCAGGAGCAGCAAGAAGCCGGCGCTGTCGCCACCGGTCCCCTCGGCCCAGGCCTGCATGTCCCCCTTCGCCACGAGGGCGATGACCGCGGTCACGACCATGACGAGGGTCCAGACGACGGCGACGACCACGGTCACACGCGCGCTCGTCACGGGCGGTCCGGGCGGAGTCGGCGGGCTGGGCTGGGCAGGGGTCGACGGGACGGGAGATGTCGTCAGCTGGCTCATGTCCTCGAACCTAGGAACGCGAGCGGCCGCCCGCCCGACGAGCTGCGCCCGCCTGTGGACAACTCGACACGCTGCCTAGGCTGGCGCCATGCGCACGGTCTTCGACCCCACCGACCCGGACACGAATGCCTACGACCTGCTGACGAGCATCGTCGTGCCGCGGCCGATCGCGTGGATCACGAGCGTCGGAGCCGACGGGGTCGGCAACCTCGCGCCGCACTCCTTCTTCAACGTCGCGTGCGCGCGACCGCCGATGATCAGCTTCACCTCCGTCGGCCACAAGGACACCCTGCGCAATGTCCTCGCGACCGGGCACTTCGTCGTCAACCTCGTCTCGGAGGACCTCGCCGAGCTCGCCAACGCGAGCAGCGCCCCCTTCGACCCGGAGGTGGACGAGGCGCAGGCCCTCGGCGTGCGCCTCGAGCCCAGCGAGGTCGTGCCCGTGCCCCGGGTCGCGGACTCGGCGACCTCGATCGAGTGCCGGCTGCACTCGAGCACCGAGCTCGGCGACAGCCACCTCGTCATCGGCGAGGTCGTGGCGATCACCGTGCGCAGCGACGCCCTGACCGACGGCGCCGACGATCGACGCGCTGCGTCCGGTCTCCCGGCTCGGGCGCGACGAGTGGGGGCACTCCCCCGAGGTCTTCCGCCTGACGCGGCCACGCCGCCCCTGACGGCGCGACCGCCGGGCGGTCAGTCGCAGAAGGTGGGGTTGAACCACACTTCGTCGACGCGGGTGCCGGCCTTGTTCATGAACCAGAAGACCTTGCCCCGGCTGTAGATGCGGCCGTCGTTGAAGACGCTCGAGTCGTCGACGCGCATCCACCCGGCGCGCGCCTTGAGATAAGTCACCGAGTTGCCCACCCCGACCTTGTAGGGCCAGTCGATCTGACGCGAGGCAGCCGCGGTGAAGACGCCGTAGCTGTCGAGCCGGACCGGCTTGGTCTGCGACACCCCACGCACGACGCCGCCGTCGTTCCAGAAGATCGCCGAGTAGTAGTGGGTGCTGCCGGTGATGTCGCTCAGGCAGCCGTCGACCCGGTCGGTGCTCGTCTCGTCGGACCAGCCGAAGGTGGGGTTGACGGAGTTCTTGACGCTCCACACCGACGCCGGGAACCACGCGGTCCCGATGCGTCGTTCGGTGAAGTCGAGTCGGTCGTCAGAGGCGACCGAGGCCGCGTCGGCCCCGGAGTCGGACGTCGGTGCGGCGCTCGCGGCGGGCACGAGAGCCGCCGCCAGGGCGACGGCGGCGACGGTGGCGGACAGCGTGCGGTGGTGCGTGATCCCCCGATCCCTGATGTGGTCCGGACCACGCTAGTGGCGCCGAGGGGCGCGGGGGAAGGCCCGATCGGCCAGCGGCTCGACGCGCCGCTCAGCTGCGGCGCTGGCAGTTGGCGCACCAGTAGAGGGTGCGGCCGGCGACGTCCTTCGAGCGCACCTTCGACCCGCAGACCACGCAGGCCTCGTCGGTGCGCTTGTAGACATAGCTCGTCCGCTCCGTCAGGTGCACGTCCTCCCCCTTAGCCAGGGCGGCCTCGACCTGCTCGACCTGGTCGTCGACGGTGACGATCCGGCTCGTGGCCACGCCGAGCGGCAGCAGCCGCCGCAGGTCCGCCCAGACGAGGTCCCACGACGCCCGCTTGAGCCGCTCCCCCGGCGTCGCGGGGTTGATCCGGTGCCGGTAGAGGACCTCGCAGCGGTAGACGTTGCCGACGCCGGCGAGCACGTCCTGCTCCATGAGCAGGGCCGCGATCGACTTGCGGGAGCGTCGGATCCGCTCCCACGCAGGCCCACCGTCGGTGTCCCGCAAGGGATCCGGCCCGAGCTTCGCGTGCACCGCGTCCTCCTGCTCGGGGGTGATGACCGCGCAGGTCATCGGTCCGCGCAGGTCGGCCACGTGCTCGTCGGTCGCGATGCGGCAGCGCACCTGCCCGATGACCGGCCGCTCACCGACATAGGCGGCCTCGTCGATGGTGAAGGTCCCGATGAGCCCGAGGTGGACGTGCAGGATGCGGTCGCCGGCGAGCTCGACGAAGAGGTGCTTGCCGTGGGCGCGCGCCTCGAGCAGCTCGTGACCGGTGAGCAGCGCCGCGCCGGCGGCGAAGCGCCCCTGCGGGGACGACACCTCGACGACCTGGCCGGCAAAGGTGGCGTGCAGGTCGCGGGCGATGCGGTGGAGGGTGTGGCCTTCGGGCATGACGAAGGGGGCTCAGCTCGCCTTCTTCTTCGCAGCGGCCTTCTTGGCCGTCGTCTTCTTGGCGGCAGCCTTCTTGGTCGTCGCCTTCTTCGCCGTCGACTTCTTGGCGGCGGCCTTCTTCGTCGTGGCCTTCGAGGCGGAGGTCTTCGCCGGCGCCTTCTTCGCCGTCGAGGTGCTCTCGCCACGCGCGGTCTTCGCCTTCTCGACGGACCTGGCCAGCGCCGCGAGCAGGTCGACGACCTCGCCCGACTCGTCCTCGTCGGCCTCGACCTGCTGGACCTCTCCCCCGTCGACCTTGGCCTTGACGAGGGCCTCGACGGCCAGGGCGTAGTCGTCCTCGAACTCGTCGGGCTCGTAGTCGCCGGCGAGCTCGTCGATGAGCATGCGCGCCATCGACATCTCCTTGTCCGACAGCTCCTGGTCCTCGATGGTGGCGAAGTCGGCCGCGCGGATCTCGTCGGGCCACAGCATCGTCTGCATGACGATGACGCCGTCGCGCACGCGCAGCACGGCCATCGTCATCCGGCTGCGGATCGAGACGGTGACGATCGCCATCCGGCCCTGGGCCTCGAGCGCCTCGCGCAGCAGGACATAGGGCTTGGTCGCGGTCTTGTCCGGCTCGAGGTAGTAGCTCTTGTCGAGGAGCATCGGGTCGATCTGGTCCTCGGGGACGAACTTCTCGACGCTGATCTCCTTGTTGCTGCGCGTCGGGAGGTCGGCCATGTCCTCGTCGGTGAGGATGATCATCTGACCGTCCTCGGTCTCGTAGCCCTTGGCGATGTCGTCGTAGGCCACCTCGTCGCCGTCGATGCTGCAGAAGCGCTTGTAGCGGATGCGCCCGCCGTCGGTGCGGTGCACCTGACGGAACTGCACGTCGTGGTTCTCGGTCGCGGAGTACAGGCGGACGGGGACGTTGACGAGGCCGAAGGAGACGGCACCCTTCCAGATCGCGCGCATGCGGCCAGCCTACGCGGGTGGGGGCCCCTCCCACGGTCCTCGAGGAGGGCGCTCCGGAGCCTCCGCGCGCGGACTGCGGCGCTCCTCTAGGATCGCGCCGTGGCCAGGGGGCCACCTCGCCACGACACCAGGGGAAACGATGACGATGTCCCGCCGCATCTCCGCCGCGCTCGCGGTCGCCGCACTCACGTGCACGACCGCGGCCGTCGCCGCCACTCCCGCCTCGGCCGCCGCACCCAACGTGCCCACGAGCTGCCGGGCCCACTGGGGCGCCAGCACCAGCACCGGCGCCTACTACTGGTACACCTACGCCAACCAGCGCGCCACCGCCACCCGCGTCAGCACCAACAGCATCGGATGGCGGCCGACGGCCGAGGTCCAGGTGGGCGCCTACGGCGACACGGGCTCCTTCACCAACGAGCAGGTGGCCACCTCGCAGGGCGGCAAGCTCATGACGATCACGCGCAAGGGCGTCGAGCGCAACGGCGTGTGGGCCGTCTCCCAGAGCACGCGCACCGTCAAGTCCTCCGGGTGGACGGGGACCCGAGCCCTCGCGACCGATGGGCGCTACCTCTACCGGCTGCACGGCGGCTACCTCACCCGTTACCCCATCTCCTGGACCTCGACGGGCTCGCTGAAGGTCGGCAGCGCGACCCGCATCGGCTCGGGCTACGGCAACATGCGATCGATCGTCTACGAGCGCTCCGGAACCGTCAGCGGCAAGACCATCGACGTGCTGCTCCACAACGTCTCCAGCGGCGCCCTGCGCGAGCTGCGCGTCCCGCGCTCGGCACCGACCCAGCGCACCTACGCGACGCTGCGCTGGACGGGCTTCCAGAACTTCCGCTCGCTGACGACCGCCCCGTGCGGGAGCAAGGGCCGCTCCATCGGTGGCCTCACCGACGGCGACCGCATGTACGTCTACTACGACCCCACGGCCGCCGACAGCCGCGGCACCGACATCCGCGGCGGGTGGACCGGCCGGGGCGGCTTCGCGCTCCAGGCCTACGGCCAGTGACGTCTGCCCGGTCTCTGCACCTGAGGTCAGCGCCCGCCGCGCCGCGCCAGCGCCTCACCCACGACGTGCTCGCGATCGCGAGCGCCGAGGTGGCGCCGGGTGACGGCGCATTGCGCACCATGACGACACGGTCGGTGCCGGTGATGACGAAGTCGTCGACGAGCTGGCCGTCGGAACCCATGGCCTGCGCGCGCACGCCCCGCGTGCCACGCACCGCCCCCGAGGTGTCGAGGCTCGGCACGTAGCGCTGCGCCTCCGCGACGAAGTGGCGTGAGCTGAGCGCGGTGCGCGACTCCCGCACGGCCGCGGGCAGGTTGGCCGCGGCGAAGCGCCAGAAGCCGGCAAAACCCACGACGTCGAGCACGTCGGCGGGCACGGGCAGCGAGCGCCGGTAGGACTCCCGCCCCAGGGAGAGGAAGGCATTGGGCCCGAGCGTCAGCACCCCGTCGACGCGCGGGGTCACGTGCACCCCGAGGAAGGGGTAGCGCGGGTCCGGCACCGGGTAGACCATGCCCCGCACGACATCGCGCTGGTCCCTCGGGAGCACGAAGTAGTCGCCGTAGAAGGGCACGATCCTCGGGGCGCGGTCCTCACCCAGCAGGCCGGCCACGCGGTCGCTCTGCAGCCCGGCGCAGACGATGACCAGGTCGAAGGCGCCGGTGTCGCGCGCCCCGCGCGCCACCGTCGACACCCGCACCTCGGTGCCCTGCTCCTCCAGCCCGACGACCTCGTGCCCGAGGCGGACCTGCCGCCGGCGGCGGTGAGCTCGCCGCCCAGGGCTCGGGTGACGGCCGGGTAGTCGACGATCGCCGTCTGCGGGGAGTGCAGCGCGCGCACCCCGGTGGCGGCCGGCTCGATCTCGCACAGCCCGTCGGCGTCGACGAGCCGGGCACCGGGCACGCCGTTGGCCACGGCGCGCGCATGGAGGTCGTCGAGCCGCCCCGCCTGCACGTCGTCGAGGGCGACGACGACCTTGCCGCACTCCTCGTAGGCGATGTCGTGCCGCTGCACGAAGTCCTGCAGCAGCCCCACGCCCCGTCGGCACAGCGTCGCCTTGAGGCTGCCCGGCTCGTAGTAGAGCCCCGCGTGGACGACCCCGCTGTTGTGCCCCGTCTGGTGGCCGGCGAGGTGCTCCTCCTTGTCGAGAAGCGTCACCTGCGCGTCGTGCTCGGCGGCGAGGTGCCGCGCGACGGCAGCCCCGATGATGCCGCCGCCGACGACGGCCGCGCGCAGGCTCATGCCCCCTCCCCCGGCACGACGAAGGGGGGCGGCGCCGTGCGATAGGTGGCCGGGGTGCGGGCCAGGGTGATCGGGTGGGCGATGGTGGCCACCGATCCGCCTGCGGCGGAAGGGATCTCGTGCACCGGCTCGAGCCCGAGCCGCCGTGCCAGCTCGAAGGCCTGGCCGAGGTCGTTGATCGGACCGCAGGGCACCCCCTTCGCCGACAGCACGTCGAACCAGTGGTCCGCGCCGTGCTCCGCCAGGGCGTCCTCGAGCTCCGCCGCGAGGACCGACCGGTGCGCGACCCGGTCGGCATTGCTCCCGAAGCGGGGGTCGTCGGCCAGCTCGGGCCGGTCGACGCCCTGCGCGAGCAGGCGGAAGAGCTTGTCGTTGGCCGCCGCGATCGCCAGCGGACGGTCGGCGGTGGCGAGCACCTCGTAGGGCGCGATGCTCGGGTGCAGGTTGCCCATCGGCCCGGGCACCGCGCCGGTGACGGCGTGCGTGGACGACTGGTTCGACAGCGCCGACAGCAGCGACGAGAGCAGGTTGACCTCCACCCGCTGCCCCTCGCCGGTGCGGTCGCGGTGACGCAGCGCCGCGAGGACGCCGATCGCCGCGTGCAGGCCGGTGATGACGTCGACGAGCGCGACGCCTGACTTCATCGGGCCGGACTCGACCGACCCGGTGACCGACATCAGGCCGCCGACCGCCTGGGCGACGAGGTCGTAGCCGGGCAGGTCGCGCCCGCGCCGGAGCCGAATCCGGTCACCGAGCAGTAGACGAGCCCGGGGTGCCGGGCGGACAGCTCGTCGTAGCCGAGGCCGAGCCGATCCATCGTGCCGCTGCGGAAGTTCTCCACCACGACATCACACCCCGCGACGAGGTCGAGCGCCACCTGGCGGTCGGCCTCGTCGCGCAGGTCGAGCACCCGGGAGGTCTTGTTGCGGTTGACCGAGAGGAAGTACGTCGACTCCCCTTCGTCCGACCACGGCGGGCCCCAGGCACGGGTCTCGTCGCCGCCGTCCGGGCGCTCGACCTTGATCACCTCCGCCCCGAGGTCGGCCATGAGCATGGTCGCGTAGGGCGCCGCCAGCACTCGGCTGAAGTCGGCGACCCGCACGCCCTCGAGGGCACCGGGGGTGATCAACGGAAGGCGGCCTCTCCGGTCAGGGCTCGCCCGATGACGAGCTGGTGGACCTCGCTCGTGCCCTCGTAGGTCAGGACCGACTCGAGGTTGTTGGCATGCCGCATGATCGGGTGCTCCAGCGTGATGCCGGCGGCACCGAGGATCGTGCGCGACTCCCGCGCGATGGCGATCGCCTCGCGGACGTTGTTGAGCTTGCCCAGCGACACCTGCTCCGGGCGGATCCTCCCTTCGTCCTTGATGCGGGCGATCTGCAGGGCGAGCAGCATGCCCTTGCCGAGCTCCAGCGACATGTCCGCCAGCTTGGCCTGCGTGAGCTGGTAGGCCGCCAGCGGCTTGTCGAAGATCTCCCGCTCCCGCGAGTAGGTGATCGCCGTCTCGAGACAGTCACGGGCCGCCCCGAGCGCACCGAAGACGATGCCGAAGCGCGCCTCGTTGAGGCACGACAGCGGTCCCGAGAGCCCGGCCACCTCCGGCAGCACCGCCTCCGCGGGCAGCCGCACGTCGTCGAGCACGAGCTCGCTCGTCACCGACGCCCGCAGCGACACCTTGCGCTTGATCTCGGGCGCGGAAAAACCGGGGGTGTCCGTCGGCACCACGAAGCCACGCACCTTGTCCTCAGTCTGCGCCCAGACCACCGCGACGTCGGCGACCGACCCGTTGGTGATCCACATCTTGCTGCCGTTGAGCACCCAGTCGTCACCATCGCGTCGGGCGCGGGTACGCATACCCGCCGGGTTGGACCCGAAGTCCGGCTCGGTCAGCCCGAAACACCCGATCGCCTCCCCGGCAGCCATCCGCGGCAGCCACTCCTGCTTCTGCTCCTCGCTGCCGTGCTTCCAGATGGCAAACATCGCCAGCGACCCCTGGACGGACACGAGCGAGCGCAGCCCGGAGTCACCGGCCTCGAGCTCCATGCACGCCAGCCCGTAGGCCGTCGCGGAGGTCCCGGCACAGCCGTAGCCCTCCAGGTGCATCCCGAGCACCCCGAGCCGGCCGAGCTCGGGCGCCAGCTCCCGCACGGGGAAGGAACCCTCCTCGTACCAGCCGGCGATCCCCGGACGGATCCGGTCGTCGACGAAGCGCCGCACCGTGTCCCGGATCGCGCGCTCCTCCTCACCGATCAGCTCGTCGGTCGCGAAGAGCCCGAGCGGGCTCTGGGCGGCGTTGCTCACTTGGCCTCCTCGAGGGCGCGCTCCGAACCCGCGTGCAGCGGGATCGGGCCGGTCTCGGTCATCGTCTTGACGTCGATCTCCTCAGCGGCCGGGTGCACCTTCACGAGGGCGTCCTTCTCGTCGATCATGAGCTTCGTCAGGGCGCAGGCGACGTTGTCCTCCATGTCCTCGCGCACGACGATGACATTGGGCACCGCGATCGTCGGCACGTCGGCGTCGAGGTCGTAGGTGTCGGCGGGGATCGTCGACTCCTCGTAGACCTCGTTGACCTTCTGCATGTCGCCGAGCTGGTCGGTGATGTCGATGAACTCGACGTCGTCACCCATCGAGGTGAAGAGGTCGGTGATGGCCGGCGTCGGCAGACCGCCCGACCACACGAGCCCGTCGATGGACCCGTCCTTCATCCCGTCGACGGTCTTCGTCAGGTCGAGCCGCTGGCGCTTGACGTCCTTGAGGTCGAGGCCGGAGGTCTCGATGAGCCGGTTGGCGATGACCTCGGTGCCCGACTTCGGCGAGCCGGTCGAGATCGTCTTGCCCTTGAAGTCGGAGATCGAGTCGATGCCGGACTTCTTGCGCACGACGACCTGCGTGTAGTTGGAGTAGATCCGGCCGAGCGTGCGGATGTCCTGCTTCTCGGTGAAGGAGCCCGAGCCGTTGACCGCGTCGGCGGCGGTGTCGGCGAGGGAGAAGCCGGCGTCGTAGTCGCCGGCGACGACCTGCTGGATGTTCTGCACCGAGGCGCCGGTCTCGGCGGAGGTCGCCTGCAGGTCGGTCTTGTCGTTGACGATCTTGGCCAGGCCGCCGCCGATGACGTAGTAGACGCCGGTCGAGTTGCCGGTCGCGATGTTGAGCCGGCCCTGGCCGGTCTCGCAGCTGTCGGCGGCGGCGCCGGAGTCGCCGCTGCGGTCCTGCTGGCCGCCGCAGGCGGACAGGGCGAGGGCGGCGGCCATGGTCAGTCCGGTGAGGGTGGTGGTACGGCGCATCATCGAGCCTTTCTGAGGGGGTGGGTGTGGCGGGGTCGAAGGGAGGTCAGGTGGCGGGTGTCGGGGTGGAGCCGCCCGCGACCCGTCGTCGCACGAGGTGCAGCACGATGGCGAGGGCGAAGACGGCGAAGCCCAGGGCGATGGACGTGGGGACGAGGTAGAGCAGGAGGAAGGCCGCGGGCACGCACAGGGCGCGCTCGAGCAGGCTGGTCGGCCCGAACATCCAGCCGGTCGTCGCGACCGCGAGGGCCGCGACCGCGCTCCCGGCGACGAGGAAGGTCCACAGGATGTCGACGAGGCTGCCCTGCGACAGCAGGTGCGAGCCGCTGTCCGTGACCACGAAGGCCATCGGGGCGAGGAAGGCCGGCAGCGTGTACTTGCAGGCCTGGATCATCGTCGGGATGACCTTGCCCCCGGTGATCGCCGCCGAGGCGACGGCCGCGAGCGCAGTCGGTGGCGAGACCTCGGACAGGACGGCGTAGTAGAAGATGAACATCGCGACCGGAGCCGGCTCGACGCCGAGCGCGATGAGCGCCGGCCCGATGATCACCCAGCTGAGGATGAAGGACGCGGTGACCGGGACCGCGAGGCCCAGGATGAGGATCGCGATGGCGGAGAAGAGCGCCGACAGCACGATGAGCGAGGCGTCGTTGAAGGCGATCGCGTCGGCGGCCGTGACGAGGACGTCGGAGAGGATCTGACCCAGCCCGGTCTTGGCGATCACCGAGGTGATGACGCCGGCCGCGGCGCAGACGGCGATGACCGGCAGCGCGGAGCGGATGCCCGAACTCAGCGCGCCGTAGAGGCGCCTGCCGTAGTCCTTGAGCGAGTCCGACAGCTCGAGCCGCTCGAGGTCCTCGTCGTGGTCGTCGAAGCCGCTCACGACCCGGCGGCGTGACAGGAGCGACTCGGCCAGGCCGAAGAGCGCGGCCACCGCCGTCGCGTAGACGACCGCCTTGAAGGGCGGGACGTCGATGGCGAGGAAGAAGACGATGACGCCGAGGCTGATGAAGTGGTAGCCGGAGCGGGCGAGGAGGCGAAGGGGGTTGACGATCGCCAGCTCGACGCGGCTGGCCCCGAAGCGACGGGCGTCGATCTCGACGGCGAAGAAGATGCCGAGGTAGTACAGCAGCGTCGGCACGATCGCCCAGATGAGCACCTCGACGTAGGAGACCCCCAGGTACTCGGCGATGATGAAGGCGGCGGCGCCCATCGTCGGCGGCGAGAGGATCGCGCCGATGCCCGCGGCGGCGAGCATGCCGCCGGCCGCCTCCTTCGGGTAGCCGGCCCGCTTGAGGATCGGCCAGGCGAAGGAGCCGAGGGTCACGGCGGTCGCCGTGCCCGACCCGGAGACGGTGCCGAGCAGGAAGCCGGAGAGGGCCGTCGTGCGGCCCGGGGCCGAGGCGGACTTGCGGAAGAGGGAGAAGCTGAACTCGACGAAGAAGCGACCGGCGCCCATGCGGTCGAGCACCGCGCCGTACATCGTGAAGAGGACGATGTAGGTCGCCGCGACGTCGAGCGGGACGCCGAAGAAGCCGGACGCCTCGTTGTAGAGCGCGTTGACGATCTGCTCGATGTTGAGCCCGAGGTGGCTGATCGACCAGCCGACGGGCAGGAAGCCGCCGTAGTAGGCGTAGGCGAAGAAGACGACGCAGACGACGGGCAGGACGAGGCCGGTCGTGCGCCGGGTGGCCTCGAGGACGAGGACCATGAGGATCAGGCCGGCGACGATGTCCATCGTCAGCAGCGAGCCCTGCCGGTCGAGGAAGCCCTCGTAGCCACCGAAGCCGAGCTCGTTGAGCGGGATCGGCAGCAGCGGGTAGAGCCCGACGAGCATCGCGACCGCCGCGAGCACCCAGTCGAGGATCCCCGGGTCGTCCTTCTGCGGCACCCGACCCACGGTGTCGGTGCCGGGGTCGATGTCCGCAGCCCGCTCCCTTCGCCCGCGCATCCGGTAGGTGAGGAAGACCAAGGGCAGGGTCACCGCGAGGAAGAGGACGAGGTAGTACTGGCTCCCCTGCTCGACCGGGTCGAAGACCTGCTTGAGGACGAAGAGGGCGACGAGGAAGCACCACACCCCGACGAGGAGGTCGAGGCGCGGCGAGAGCTGCCGCGAGGGCTTCTCCTCGTCGTAGTCGGCGACGATCGTGTCGACGTCGACGGGCTCGGGGGTGAGCTGCTGCTCACGGGCGACGCTGTCCGTTGGCATGCCGGGTAAGTTAGGTGCGATCCGGGTCACACCCGGGCCGGAGCCGCACGGACTTTACATACATCTGACCTTGGGCCCCGGCACGACTGCACCACTGCTCAACGGAGAGACATGCGAGTCCTGCTCGTCGAGGACGACGACCGCGTGGTGGCGGCCCTGACCCCCGCCCTGCGCCGAGCCCATCTCACGGTGACCCGCGCGGGCACCGCAGCGGAGGCCCTCTCGGCCGTGCCGGGGGCCGACCTCGTGCTCCTCGACATGGGGCTGCCCGACCAGGACGGCCTGTCGGTGTGCCGACGCATCCGCGCGGAGGGTGACGTCCCGATCATCGCCGTCACCGCCCGCCGCGACGAGCCCTCGGTCGTCTCCGCCCTGCGCGCCGGGGTCGACGACTACGTCACCAAGCCCTATCGCCTCGCCGAGCTCATGGCGCGCATCTACGCCGTCATGCGCCGCTCCGGCCACGGCGTCCCCGAGTCGCTCGACCACGTCGCCGACGTGCGGCTCGACCTCGGCGCCCGCCGGGTGTGGGCGGGCGAGGTGGAGGTGACGCTGACCCGCAAGGAGTTCGACCTGCTGTCGACCCTCATCGACGCCGGCGGCGACGCCGTCACCCGCGAGTCGCTCATGGAGTCGATCTGGGACACCTCGTGGGTCGGCGCCTCGCGCACCCTCGACGTGCACGTGTCCGCGCTGCGCACCAAGCTCGACCGACCCCGGCTCATCGAGACCGTGCGCGGCGTCGGTTACCGGATCAACGCGCAGGGGTGAGCGGTGCGACGACGGATGCTCGTCATCGCCCTGCCGCTGCTGACGATGCTGCTGCTGGCGCTCATGGTGCCGCTGCTCGCGGCCCACGCCGCCGACCGCACGCAGGACCAGTTCGTCGGCCGTCTGGGTGACGTCGCGCGCTTCGCCGTGCTCGCCGAGAGCGCCATCGAGACGGACGAGACGGCGACGCTCGAGAGCGAGCTGCAGCGTTACACGGAGGTCTACGGCGGCTCGGTCCTCGTCGTCGACGCCAACCGCGAGGTGGTGGTGGCTGCCGGTGACGCCGGCGGTGGCGATGCCGGCGGTGGCGGCGGGAGCCGGCGGTGGCGGCGGGGAGCCGCCGCCGGCGGTGCCAG
>NZ_JBNFOF010000010.1:0-32045 GCF_057364645.1 Janibacter sp. CFPM2_SD2 | reverse complement strand
CTGCGGGTGTCCCCGTGGCGCACGCGCGCACCGGCATCGTCCTCGCCGCTCACGGTGGCGCCCTGGCCCCGATGCTGCTCGTCGGACGTCTCGGCATCGGCGGCCCGCTCGGCTCGGGCCGGCAGTGGCTGCCGTGGGTCTCCCTCGAGGACGTCGTGGGCGTCTACACCCGGCTCGTCGAGGACCCGACCTTCGAGGGGCCGGTCAACCTCACCGCGCCCCACCCGGTGCGGCAGCGCGAGCTCGCCCGCGGCATCGGGCGGCGGCTGCACCGCCCCGCCGTGGTGCCGACGCCGGCGGTCGCGATGCGGCTGGCGATCGGCGAGTTCGCCGGCGAAGCGCTCGCCTCGACCCGGGTGCTCCCCCAGCGGCTCGACGCAGCCGGCTTCGAGCACCGGCACCCCCACCTCGACGACGCCCTCGACGACCTGCTCAGCCCGCGTCCGACGCGGTGACGTCCCGCACCCGCCACCTCCCGTCCCACACGAGCACGAGGTCGGCGCGCTGCGCACGTCGCGCCGGGCGCTGCTGGCGCGAGCCGTCGCGGCCGACGACCGAGTACGCGCCCTCGTCGACGACCGTGCGCAGCACGGCGGTGCTGCCGCTCGTGCGCTCCAGGCTCGCCGAGCGGACCTCATCGACAGCCCCTCGTAGCGCAGCCCACCCGCACGCAGCTCCTCGAGCAGCTCGCGATCTCGCATCGCCGCCGGTGAGCCCTGCTCGTCGAGCCGGCCGAGCACGACCGGGTCGAGGTCGGTGACGACCTGCTGCCGCATCGTCGTCAGGGCCTGCGCGAGACGCACAGGCGCCGACCGGGGTGCGGAGCGATCGGTGAGCACGCGGGTGTCGGCGGCGTCCGCCGAGCCGGTCCCGGCCGGATCGTCCGTCGCGACCACCGACGCGGGGGCGCGGGGGCGCTCCCTTCGTCATCGGCGGAGGCCAGCTGCCGCCATGGCACGACGACCGCGAGGGCCAGCCCCAGCGCGACGGTGACGGCCACCGCGAGGCGACGGCTGCTCGGACCCTGCTCGGCCGCCCGCGCGATGTCCCGGGTGGATGACACGTCGGCGTCGCGTGACAGATCGATGTCCTCGTCACGGGGACGGCGGGGTGCCGCGTGGCGTCCGGCCCGCGCTCGCGGTCCTTCGCTCGCGGTCCGCTCCTCCTCGCGTCGGCGCTGCCACCACCGCCGGGTCGGCGAGGGCGCCTCGTCGGCGACGAGCTCACGCTGCCAGTCGGGCACCTGCACCCCGTCCCGGGCCGCCGCCTCACGGATGCGCCGCGTCAGACCCGAGGCGACATCACCGGTGGCGGTCATGCGCAGGGGCTGCGCCGCTGCCGCGTCGAAGACGTCGACCGCCACCTCGTCGGCCTCCGGACGGCTCGCCGGGTCACCCGCGAGGCAGGACTCGACGACGTCGACGAGGGCGGGGTGGTCGGCCAGGCCCGCACCCAGGTCGAGCCGGTCCGCCACGTGGCCGGGGGGCTCCCCGACGAGGCACAGCCAGGCGAGCGCGCCGAGGGCGTGGACGTCGCTGGCCCGGCTGGGGCTCCTCGCCGTCGAGGACCTCCGGCGCGACGTAGCCGTCGGTGCCGTGCACGTCGCCCGGCGCCTCCCCGGTCAGTCGGGAGAAGCCGAGGTCCGCGAGTACCGGCCGACCCGTGCTGTCGAGCAGGACGTTGCCCGGGCTGAGGTCGCCGTGGACGACCCCGAGGCCGTGCAGCCCGGCCAGGGCACGGGCGATCGGCGCGATGACGGTGACGGTCTCCCCCGGGGTGAGGTGGCCCCCGCTCGGCGACGACGCGGCCGAGGCTGCCGCCGGCGAGCAGCTCGAGCACGAGGGCCGTGGCCGGCCCCTCGTCGGTGTCGACCTCGCGGACCTCGTGCAGGGTGACCACGTGCTCGGCGGCCGCGTGCTGGAGCATCGAGTACTCGCGCAGCGCCTCGTCGTCGGCTCCTCCGCGCAGCAGCTTGATCGCCACCAGCTCGTCGTCGGACTCGCGCCGCGCCCGCCAGACCGTCGACGTCGAGCCGGTCCCGAGCAGGCGGGTCAGGCGATAGCCGGGGACCTCGGGTGGGATCTCGTCCATGCCCTCCACCCTGACGGATCGCGCCGATCCGGCCGCCGAGATTTCCACAGCCCTCCCCGAACCCTGCAAAACCCTAGGGTCTTGCAGGGTTTCGAGCGGAACTCTGCAAGACCCCAGGGTCTTGCAGAGTTCGTGCCGGGTGCGGATGGGCGACGTGGCGGAGGGCGAAGGGAGGGCCGCGGGCGCGGCGTAGGCTGGCGGCCATGCGTTTCGAGGAGCTCGGCTTCGCCCCAGACACCGTCGACTACCTGACCGCGTGGGAGCACCAGAAGCGGGTCCACGCCGCCGTCGTCGCCGGCGATCTCGAGGACACGACCCTGCTGCTCGAGCACACCGCCGTCTACACCGCGGGCAAGCGCACCGAGCCCCACGAGCGACCGATGGACGGCACCCCCGTCATCGACGTCGACCGTGGCGGCAAGATCACCTGGCACGGCCCCGGGCAGCTCGTCGGCTACCCGATCGCCCACCTGCCCGGACGGCGCGACGTCATCGCCCACGTGCGTCGTCTCGAGGAGATGATGATCCGGGTCGCCGCCGACGTGGGCGTCACCGCGACCCGCGTGCCCGGCCGCTCCGGCATCTGGGTGCCCGGCACCGACGGCACCCGCGACCGCAAGCTCGGCCAGATCGGCATCCGCGTCTCGCGCGACGTCGCCATGCACGGCTTCAGCCTCAACGTGAACTGCGACCTGTCGTGGACGCAGACGATCGTCCCGTGCGGCATCCCCGATGCCGACGTCTCGACCCTGGCCCTCGAGACCGGTCGCGACATCACCGTGGCCGACATCCTCCCTTCGGCCCGGGCCCACCTGCTCGAGGTGATGACCGAGGACCTGCCGCTCACCACAGGGGCTGCTCAGGCGCAGGGCGCCTGACCGACGCGTCAGCCGGTCGGGATCATGTGCTCCCAGGGCTTGGCCAGGTCGAAGCGCCGCCCGCTCACCTCGCGGGGCGTGATCTCGACGAAGACGTCCTTGTCCGTCGGGACCCACGAGCGCAGCCGCGACGCCTCGGCCCGCGCCTGCTCGTCCGTCGTCTCGAGCACCCGTGCGTTGCCGCGCACGATGACCGACCAGGCGTGCGCGGAGTCGTAGCCGTCGATCTCGAAGGCGACGTCGGCGCTCATGACGATCCCGAGGAGCTTGTTGCCCTGCGAGGTGCGGAAGAGCAGGACCTCACCGTCCGCGGCGTAGTTGATCGGCACGATGTGCACCTCCCCCGCGAGGTGGAAGGCCAGGCGTCCGAACTCGTTGGCATGCAGCGCCTCCCAGCTCTCCTCGGCGCGCATCACGTGGACAGGTGATTCCGTCATGACGACCTCCTGCGTCGGGCGCGGGCCTCGCCCGCGGCTACTACACAGTGTAGTGGCGAAGGGGGGTCCGCGTCGCCCCCCTTCGGCCCTCCACGGTGGCGGCGTAGTCTGGAGTGACTCCGGACACCACCGGGGTCACCGAGATTGCCAGGAGAGCTGCGTGACCGTCGCACCCGAAGGACGTCGTCTGCTGCGCGTCGAGGCGCGCAATGCCGAGACCCCCATCGAGCGCAAGCCGGAGTGGATCCGGACCACCGCCAAGATGGGCCCCGAGTACAACGCCATCCGGGGCCGCGTGAGTGGGCAGGGCCTGCACACCGTGTGCCAGGAGGCCGGCTGCCCCAACATCTTCGAGTGCTGGGAGGACCGCGAGGCGACCTTCCTCATCGGCGGTGACGTCTGCACCCGACGGTGCGACTTCTGCGACATCGCGACCGGCCGCCCGACCTCGCTCGACATGGACGAGCCGCGCCGCGTCGCCGAGTCCGTCCGCGAGATGGGCCTGCGCTACTCCACCGTCACCGGTGTCGCCCGCGACGACCAGCCCGACGGTGCGGCCGCGCTCTACGCCGAGACGATCCGCGCCATCCACGAACTCAACCCCAACACCGGCGTCGAGATCCTCCCGCCCGACTTCGGCGCGAAGCCCGAGCTCGTCGGTCAGGTCTTCGATGCCCGCCCCGAGGTCTTCGCGCACAACCTCGAGACCGTTCCGCGCATCTTCAAGCAGATCCGCCCGGCCTTCACCTACGACAAGTCGCTCAAGGTGCTGTCGATGGCCCGCGAGGCCGAGCTCGTGACGAAGTCCAACCTCATCCTCGGGATGGGCGAGGAGGACCACGAGATCGAGACCGCGCTGCGCGACCTGCACGACGCGGGCTGCGACATCATCACGATCACCCAGTACCTGCGCCCGTCGAAGCTGCACCACCCGATCGACCGGTGGGTCAAGCCCGAGGAGTTCGTCCACTGGAGCGAGCTCGCCGAGGAGATCGGCTTCAAGGGCGTCATGGCCGGGCCGCTCGTGCGCTCGAGCTACCGCGCCGGCCGCCTCTACTCGACGGCCATGGCCAAGTGGGGCCGCCCGATCCCCGAGCACCTGTCGCACCTCGCCGCTGCGGTGGACGAGCCGGCCCGCCAGGAGGCCTCGTCGCTCGTCGCGAAGTCGCGTGCGCAGGCGATCCTCGACCAGCCCGCCACCGGCACCGACGGCTGACCTGGCACCCCACCCGAGCAACTAGACTCTCTCCCCATGGCCAGCAAGAACGACAAGCCCGAGAAGCCGAAGCGCGAGAACCCCTTCAAGCGGATCGCCTCGGTCTACAAGACGATCAAGGCGATCGACCCGCAGGTGACCCTGTGGATGACCCTCGCCTTCGTCGTCGTGCTCGCCATCGGAGCGATCATCGGCCTGGTCTTCGGCCACGTCTTCGCCTCGCTGCTCGTCGCGCTGCCCTTCGCCGCACTCGCGGCGATGATCGTGCTCTCGCGCCGCGGCGAGCGGGCCGCCTTCGCCCAGATGGAGGGCCAGCGCGGCGCCGCCATCGGTGGCATGTCGACCCTGCGTCGTGGGTGGTACTTCGACCAGGAGCCGGTCGCTGCCGACGCGACCAAGCCGAGCGAGATCAACACCGCCGCCGTCGTCTTCCGCGCCCTCGGCCGCCCGGGCATCGTCCTGCTCGGCGAGGGCCCGAAGCACCGCGTCGACAAGCTCTTCGCCAAGGAGACCAAGAAGGTCAACCGGGTCGCCCCCGGCGTGCCGGTGCACACCTACATCGTCGGCTCCGCCGAGGGCGAGCTGCACCCGCGCAAGATCCGCATGACCCTCACCCGCCTGCGCCCCGAGCTGAGCAAGGAGGAGATGGCCGTCGTCAACAAGCGGCTGAAGTCCCTCCCCGGCATCCGCCAGGGCGTCCCCGCCGGCGTCGACCCGACCCGTGCGCGGATGAACCGCAGCGCCCTGCGCGGCCGCTGACCCCACAGGTCCGCCCGCGTCGAGCGGCCCGGACACACCCACGGCCCCCACCCGCTGACCTCCGGGAGACCCACTCGTGCCTGCTGCCGCCACCACCCACGCCGAGGACCTGGCCGACTTCGTCGCCGCGTCGCCGTCGAGCTACCACGCGGCGGCCGAGGTGGCTCGCCGCCTGCAGGAGGCGGGCTTCGCCCCCCTTCGCGAGACGGATGCGTGGCCGCAGGGACCGGGCCGCTACCTCGTCCTGCGCGAGGGCGCGGTCATCGCCTGGGTCGTGCCCGAGGGGGCGACCACGACGACGCCTGTGCGCATCTTCGGTGCGCACAGCGACTCCCCCGGCTTCAAGCTCAAGCCGCAGCCGACCACCGGTCGCCTGGGCTGGTTGCAGGCCGGCGTCGAGGTCTACGGCGGGCCGCTGCTCAACTCCTGGCTCGACCGCGAGCTGTGCCTGGCCGGTCGGCTCGTGCTCGACGACGGCACCGAGGTGCTCGCCGACTCAGGGCCGCTGCTGCGGCTGCCGCAGCTGGCGATCCACCTCGACCGCGAGGCCAACGAGCGCTTCGCCCTCGACAAGCAGGTGCAGACCCAGCCCGTGTGGGGCGTGGGCGCGGCTGCCTCTGCCGACCTCATCGGCGAGCTCGCCGCGACGGCCGGCGTCGACGCGACGCGGGTGCGCGGCTACGACCTCATGACGGCCGACTCCGCACGCGGCGCCGTCTTCGGCAAGGACGACGTCTTCTTCGCCGCCGGCCGCCTCGACGACCTCGCCAGCGTGCACGCCGGCACCGTCGCGATGACCCAGCTCGAGGACGGCGCGGGCGATCACATCCCGCTCCTGGCCGTCTTCGACCACGAGGAGGTCGGCTCGGCGACCCGCACGGCGCCGGTGGCCCTTCCTCGAGGAGGTGCTCGAGCGCATCGGCATCGCCCTCGGTGCCGACCGTGGTGAGCGGCTGCGTGCCCTCGCGTCGTCGTGGTGCGTCTCCAGCGACGTGGGGCACTCGGTGCACCCCAACTACCCCGAGAAGCACGACCCCGCCGTGCGGCCGGTCCTCGGCTCCGGCCCGATCCTGAAGATCAACGCCAACCAGCGCTACGCCAGCGACGGCGTCGGCGCCGCGGCCTGGCGCGGGTGGTGCGCGCAGACCGGTGTGACGAGCCAGGACTTCGTGTCCAACAACACCGTGCCGTGCGGGTCGACGATCGGGCCGATCACCGCGACCCGCCTCGGCATCCGCACCGTCGACGTCGGCATCCCGATCCTGTCGATGCACTCGGCCCGTGAGCTGGCCGGCACCAGTGACCTGCTCGACCTGTCACGGGTGGCGCTGACCTTCTTCCGCGGCTGAACGGGCCGACCCACAGCGCCCAACTCCGCAAAACCCTAGGGTTTTGCGGAGTTCAAGGGCGGGAGACGCTGGTCAGACCCGGACGACGTGGGTGCGGGCGGCGAGGTCGTGCAGGCCGCGGCCGTCCCCCTTCGCCGTGACGAGCGCGGGGATGAAGAGGCAGAGCAGGGCGGCCCGCACCGCGGAGCGAAGGGGGGTGACCCACTCCCCCACGAGCGGCACCACCCGCAGCCCGAGGAGCCGGTGACCGAAGGTCGCGCCACCGAGGGTGACGCCGACGAGGTTGAGCAGGAACAGCAGCCCGAGCGGGACGAAGGAGAAGGCCTCCGGGCTCAGCTCGACGAAGCGGCCGATGAGGCCGTTGGTGATGAGCAGGCAGGCGACCCAGTCGATGACGACCGCCACCAGGCGCCGAGCAAAACCGGCGCTGCTCCCCCCTTCGTCAGGGGTCGGGACGGGACGGCCGGTGCTGCTGCTCACCGGGGCAGCCTATGCAACGCCCGTGGACGCTCCTGCCGGGCCGTCGTCCCGAGCGCTAGGGTTGGTCTCAGCACGTGGGACGCACGTCTCATGTAACACCGGTGAAACATTCGGGTCATGGTCGAGAAACCGGCCGTGCCTACAGTCATCACCAACAGTTGAAGCGGCGGGTCAGAGCGGCCTGCCGCCCCACCCCAGGAGGATGGTTTGTTCAGCTCCCCTGACGAGGTCCTTGAGTTCATCAAGGCCGAGGACGTCAAGTTCGTCGACATCCGCTTCTGCGACCTGCCGGGCATCATGCAGCACTTCAACGTGCCGGCCGAGTCGATCGACGAGGACTTCTTCACCGAGGGCCAGATGTTCGACGGATCCTCGATCCGCGGCTTCCAGGCCATCCACGAGTCCGACATGAAGCTCGTCCCGGACATCAAGACCGCCTACCTGGACCCCTTCCGCGAGGAGAAGACGCTCATCGTCAACTTCTCGATCGTCGACCCCTTCACCGGTGAGCAGTACAGCCGCGACCCGCGCAACGTCGCGGCGAAGGCCGAGGCCTACCTCAAGTCGACCGGCATCGCCGACACCGCCTACTTCGGCGCCGAGGCCGAGTTCTACGTCTTCGACGACGTGCGCT
Source organism: Janibacter sp. CFPM2_SD2 (assembly GCF_057364645.1). Taxonomy (NCBI): domain Bacteria; kingdom Bacillati; phylum Actinomycetota; class Actinomycetes; order Micrococcales; family Intrasporangiaceae; genus Janibacter; species Janibacter sp. CFPM2_SD2. The sequence goes on along the minus strand of NZ_JBNFOF010000010.1, from coordinate 24,201 downwards.
TCGACACCCAGCCGCAGGGCTCCTACTACTTCGTCGACTCGATCGAGGCCAAGTGGAACTCCGGTCGCAAGGAGGAGGGCGGCAACCAGGGCTACAAGACGGCCATGAAGGGCGGCTACTTCCCCGTGCCGCCGGTGGACCACTTCGCCGACCTGCGCGACAAGATCTGCCTGAACATGAAGACCGTCGGCCTCGAGGTCGAGCGCGCCCACCACGAGGTCGGCTCCGCGGGTCAGCAGGAGATCAACTACAAGTTCAACACCCTGCTCCAGTCCGGCGACGACATCATGAAGTTCAAGTACGTCGTCAAGAACACGGCCTGGCAGGAGGGCCGCACGGCCACCTTCATGCCGAAGCCGATCTTCGGCGACAACGGCTCGGGCATGCACACCCACCAGTCCCTGTGGAAGGACGGCGAGCCGCTCTTCTACGACGAGCAGGGCTACGGCGGCCTGTCCGACATCGCCCGCTGGTACATCGGTGGTCTGCTCAAGCACGCCCCCGCGCTGCTCGCCTTCACCAACCCGACGGCCAACAGCTACCACCGCCTGGTCCCGGGCTTCGAGGCCCCGATCAACCTCGTCTACTCGGCCCGCAACCGCTCGGCCTGCATCCGCATCCCGATCGCGGGCAATTCCCCCAAGGCCAAGCGCGTCGAGTTCCGCATCCCGGACCCGTCGAGCAACCCCTACCTGTGCTTCGCGGCGCAGCTGATGGCCGGCCTCGACGGCATCAAGAACCGCATCGAGCCCCCGGAGCCGGTCGACAAGGACCTGTACGAGCTGCCCCCGGAGGAGCACGAGGCCATCGAGCAGGTCCCGACCTCGCTCCCCGAGGTGCTCAAGGCCCTCGAGGCCGACCACGAGTTCCTGCTCGAGGGCGACGTCTTCACCCAGGACCTCATCGACACCTGGATCCAGTGGAAGTACGAGAACGAGGTGCTCCCGCTGCAGGTCCGCCCGCACCCGCACGAGTTCGAGATGTACTTCGACATCTGAGCCGTCTCTGACGAAGGGCGGGACCCGGTCACGGGTCCCGCCCTTCGTCATGGGTCGCGCTGCGCGACAGCACTCGCACCGGCACCATCGACGTACTAGCCTTCTGGTCGTGACCTCCGCCTCGGCAGACGAACTCGTCGACGAGATCGCCCGTGCCGCCTGCACCGTCGACGCCCGGATCGCGGTGGCCGAGTCCCTGACGAGCGGGAACATCGCCGCGCGTCTGGGGCGGGGGCAGGATGCCAGTCAATGGTTTGCCGGCGCCGTCGTCGCGTACAGCGTCGACGTCAAGACCACCGTCCTGGGCATGACGCGTGGACTCGATCCCGTGTCGGGCGCCGCCGCCCAAGAACTCGCGCGCGGGGTGCGTGAGCTGACGGACGCCACCATCGCCGTCTCCGCCACGGGTGTCGGGGGCCCGCAGGACCAGGACGGCCACCCTGCGGGGACGGTGTACCTGGGGTGGTCGACCGCGTTCGAGGAGGGCAGCCGACTGCTGGAGTGCTCCGACGACCCGGCGAAGGCCCTCGAGGACACCGTCGAGTCCGCGCTGCAGGAGATCCACCGACTCCTGACGTGACCTTCGCCCTGCCCGACACGCGAAGAGCCCTGCACGGGTGCAGGGCTCTTCGCGTGGATCGCGGGGCGACTAGGTGGAACTCTCGCGATCACGGGTGCTGGACGACTCCTCGCCCCGGTCGGAGGACGCCTCCACTTCGAGCGGCTGGGAGGACGGTGTCCCGACCGAGATCTTTCGCGGCAGCGATCGCTTGTTCACCGGCAGGACGACGGTCAGGACCCCGTTGTCGTAGGTGGCCGACACCTGATCGGGATCGATGTCATCCCCGAAGGTGATCTGCCGCCGGTAACTGCCGGAGAAGCGTTCACTGGTCAACCACTGCACCTCTTGCTCGTGCAGGGACGAGCGGTGAGCGGTCAGGGTCAGGACGCCGCGACCCATGTTGACGTCGATGCTCCCGGGGTCCATGCCCGGAAGGTCCGCGTGGACGAAGTAGCGATCCTCCATGCGGTAGACGTCGACCGGCATGAACTGGGGCGAACGTGATGTCGAGCGAGTCCCCAGGAGGCCCTGCGCGAGGGCGTCCAACTCGGTGAGTGCATCAGAGCGCATCATCAGAAATCAACCTCCAACGATGAGGCCACCCACCGCCCCGCGGGGGTGGCTGTACCTGAACTGACCTCACCAAAATTAGCACTCTCTACCCGAGAGTGCCAACCCTTTGGAGACGGAAATTTGGCGTGATGGACGGGCCAGCACCTCGACCAGCTGCGCGACGCTGGGAGAGCCGTCCGGGCTCAGTGGCGTGCGGTAGTTCCGGTAGGCGAGCCCGACCGGTGCGTCCGGTGCAGCGAAGGGGTCGTGGCCGTCCAGCAGCACGGACCGTGACCCGTGAAACCCCATTCCTGCGCCTCTTCCGGGGTCCTGACCCGCACCGCCTCCACGTCGCGGACCGGCCGACGGCGGCCAAGGCCCGGCTCAGGTGCTCACCGGCCACCTGCTGATGGGGCAGCCGTCGACGACGAGGAGCTGGATGGGCATGAGTCCATCCTCCCCGTACGTCGACTCGAACGCGAGGCCCTTCACACAGCGCCGATCGCAGCTGGTCGACCCCTGCGCCATGACTGACGCGCGGTCTCGCAGCCTCAGGTGCGCACCGGCTCCGCCGTGGCCACGTCGTCGACGACGTCGATGAGGACCTGGAGGTTGGCGATGAGGGCGCCGTACAACGGCCACAGCAAACCGGACAGATCCTCGGTCGACAGGTCCTCGGACAGGCGACGCAGATCCTCACGCACCTCGGCCACGTCCGCGTCAGGGTCGGCGATGCGCCGACCCAGGTTCTCGAGGAGGTCGATGTAGCGATCGCGGAAGCGCGGATCCCATTCCTGCGACGCACGGCTGGACTCGCGTACGTGCCGTGCGATGCTGCGCACCAGGCTGACGCCCTCCTCGAGCCGCACCAGGATCTGCGGGTAGGTCTCCAGGTGCTGACCCGGATGGAGCCTGTGCCGCGGGTTCCAGGACCGTCCCTCCTGCGCGGTGCGCACGAGCGACCACGCCTCCGTCAGATCGGTGTCGATGGATCTCGTCGTCTCGATCCAGTCGGCCTCCTCCTGCTCCTTGCGCGGCTCGCGCAGCTGCTGGGCCATGTCCACCAGCAGAGCCCCCAGCCTGCGGTCCACGTCGTCGATCTGTCGCTGGGCGCTGCTGTCGTACAGCGGCGGCAGCACCAGGAGGTTGACGAGCAGCGCCACGACCACGCCGATGGCTGTGCTCAGCAGGCGGTCGGGCAGCAGGTCAATGGCCCGAGAGTCCGGGATGTTGTACCCGGTCGCGAGGACGAACAGCACGGTTGTCGCCACGGTGATGCCCTCGTCGCGCAGGACCCGCAGACGGGAGAGGGCGAGGCCCATGAGCAGCGCCAGACCGAACGACCAGGCTGTGACCTCGAAGAGCTCGACGACCACGAGCGCCAGGAGGATGCCCAGCCCGACGTGATCACCGTCTGCAGGCCGCGCCACATCGTCCGGTAGACCGTGGCATGGACGGTCAGCAATGCCACCCACGGCGCCAGGTAGGCCTGCTTCAGCTCCCACACCAGCTCGGCCAGGACCCAGGCGCCGACGGCGGCCACGGTGGCCTTGAGCAGCTGCAGGAAGTCGGTCTGGGTCACCGGGGACGAGAGCCACGATCTCGCCCGTGACGTCCACCTCGGTGCGTTCAGTGCGTCCACCCGGCCAGTAGACCCCACCGTGAGCACCGCGCCAAACGTCGTCACGGACCCGTCAGCGTCTCAGGGGCGTGCGGTCGCGCGTGGCCGGCAGGGTCACCCACGGACGCGGTCAGGCGTCGCCCACTCAGGCTCTCGCGACGCGCGCTCAGCCTCATGCGGTCCGGCCGGCGCGCCCCTCCACGAGCAGACGCAGACGGCGCAGAGTCTCGGAATTGCGCCACATCAGGGCCGGCTGACGCACCAGCCCCGGCACGAGCACCCCCGGCCCGGAGACGACGTCCTCGTGGATGGCCACCTCGGTCTGTTCACCCGATGGTGTCAGGGTGAGCCGGACCTCGGCCTTCCCCACCGGCCAGGCGCGCGCGCACAGGGTGAGGGATCGGTCGGGGTCCGATGCGAGCACCCGGGTGTGGTCGTCGACCAACCCGGGCCAGACGCCGACCGAATGGTGGATGCGGCTGCCGGCAGCGGGCCAGTCCGCATCGACATCGCGCATCCTCGAGGCACCGACGACCCACAGGGGGTAGAGCCAGCCGTCGCTCAGCACCGACCAGACGTCCGCGGTCGAGGCGTCGATGAGGGTGGTGTTCTCGCTCATGCAGAAATCCTCCGGTTCAGGGATGTTTCAGGAATGGTCGTCGTCGCGCAGGGCGAGGGCTCGGGTGGCGGGTCCCTCGAGGACCTCCCCGGTCGGCGCGAAGCGCGAGCCGTGGAGGGGGCAGTCGTAGCTCTGGTCGGCATCGTTCCACTCGAGCACCCCACCGAGGTGGGTGCAGATCGCCGTGACGGTGCACGTGCGCCCGTCGATGGTCGACCGGCAGCAGCCCCTCGCGGCCGACGGCGCCTTCACCTTCCGGCACGTGCTTGGGCAACGGCTTCAGGGCCGCGCGTCCCAGTTCCAGGGAACCGGCTGCGGCGACGCCCGCGTTGATTCGGGCCATTCCCACAGCCGCGGGGAGGCGCCCGCGCCCGCGGTGCAGACGCTGCGCCCACGCCACCGGGTCGCCGAGGATCTGCCCGGACACGGCCAACGCGGCAGCGGCCCCGTTCGTCATCCCCCACTTCGCGAACCCGGTGGCCACGTGGACCCGGCAACGCCCCAGCGGCAGGAGTCCCACGCGCGGCAGCGCGTCGGGCGAGGTGTAGTCCTGCGCCGACCAGTGGTGGGTCTCCACCGCCTGCGGGAAGTGCTCCGCCGTCCACTCCCGCAAGCGGTCCAGGTGGCCCTGCTCGTGCCGGGCCCGGCCCACGGTGTGACCCTCTCCGCCGACCAGGAGGCGACGGGCGGCCCCGTCGCCGGGTGCATCGCGCACGGATCGGCTGCTGCCGTGGGCGCTGAGCAGCATCAGGTCCGGAGGGTCCGGGTGGTCGAAGGCCAGGGCGTAGGAGCGCTGCGGCTCGAGCCGGGCGAAGTGGAGCGCGCGGTCCACGGTGGGCGCGCCGGTGGCCAGGACGATGGTGTCGCTCGACAGCCGACCGCCGTCCCAGCGCACCGTGGGCCGGCCGATCACCGAGACGTGCTGGACGCGGGCACCGGTGACCACCCGGCCATCGGCGGCACGCAGATCCGCGACGAGACCGTGCAGCAACTCCATCGGGTCGAGCTGTGCCTGGTCGGCCAGCACCACGCCCCCGGCGTGCGGGAAGGGAACGGGCAGGTCGTCGCTCCAGCGCGTGGCCAGCCCCACCGCCGTCGCGGCCTCGTGCTCGCGCAGGGCCGCGCGGCGACCTCGATCGGTGTCGGGGGCATAGGTCACCGCGTCGCGTCGCTGGACCGCGATCCCCTGCGCCTGGCAGTACTCCAGCACCCAGTCCTGGCCGGCTCGGTTGGCCTCGAGGTAGGCGGAGGCGACGTCGACGGGGTGGCGACGCAGCAGGGTGCTGTACTTCGTCCCCTGCAGCAGGGAGACCTTTGCCGTCGTGTTGCCGGTGGCGACGGAGCCGAGATCGCGCGCCTCGAGGACGACGACATCGCGCCCAGCGCGGGCCAGCAGCAGGGACGTGGTCAGCCCGGTGATACCGGCGCCGACGACGACGTCGTCACACCGCTCGGAGGTGAGGACATCCGAGGGGATCGGCGCTCGTCCGTCACGCCACAGGGACGTCATGACCTAACCCGCGCGTCACCGCAGGACGTGTCATCGGCGCCCTGGCGGATCACCGCACTGGACCGTTGGGCAGGTGACGCGGGAGTGCTGGGGTGCATGAGTTCTCTCCTGGGAGGTGGTGGTCGCTCCGGTGGCGCGTGGACGTGCCCACCACCGAAGAGATGGGCGACGCGAGCCGCGCTTCGCACGTACCGCTACCCCACATCACCGGTCACGAATCCGCCCCGGTGCTCGCCGGAGGATCATCCTCGCCATGGGTCTGGCCGCGCCGGTGAGGTCCGGGGCGGGACAGCCGCGCACCCTCGTGCTTGCAGACCTGGTGATCAGAAGGTCCGCTCGATCCGGTCGATGAGGGCTTCAAGACCCACCTCGAACTCCTGGGTGCTGCTGTCCTGACTGAGCCGGTCCCGCATCCGGACCACGTGCGGCGCCTTCGCCAGGGGCTCGCGCAGGCTCGTCTCCCGCTCCTCGGCCTTCGCCGTGTCCGCGTCTGCGATGTCGCTGCCGTGGGCCGCGACCTCCAGGAGCAGGGATCCGACGAGGAAGGTGGTGAACAGCTTGTACGCATCCACCGCGGCAGCGTCGTCGAACCCTGCGTCCGTGAGGGTCAGGAGGAAGTTCTCGACCAGTTCGATGCTGCGCAGCGGCGGTCGCAACCACGGTGCGGCCGGGTGTCGCGTGGCGGCCAGGGGGAAGGCCGCAGGGTGCTCTTGGGCCATGCGGCGCATCTCGTGGGCCAGGGTCTGGAGGTACCCCTGCCAAGAGGTCGGCTGGAGATCCGTGACCTCCCGCGCGACCGAGGACAGGAGATGGTCGATGACTGCCTCCAGCAACTCCTCCCGGCCCGAGACGTAGCGATAGAGCGCCATCGCCTCGACGCCGAGTGCCTGGCCGACACGACGCATCGTCAGCCCGTCCACACCCTGCTCGCTGATCAGTTCCGTTGCTGCACGGACGATCTGGTCACGGTCCAGCCTGGGACGGGGTCCCCGCTGCGGCACGGGATCGCTCATCGCGGCCCTTCCTGTCGACAACGCCTCGGGAGTTCACCTGGGAGAACAGCCTAGGGGGCCTCACTCCGGGGAGGAGGCGGCCTGTTGCCACATTGGAATTTACGCCGTACGTTTACGACGTAATCATCGTCGGGAAACCGCCCGCGCAGCGACGCGTCCGGTGTCGGGAAGGATCAATCATGGGTCTCACTCAGCCCGATCAGCACCGCGGGACCCGAGTCGAGTTCCCCTCTCATCCCACCTTCGACGAGGTCGTGGTGGCCAACCGGCTGCCCGTGACGCGTGACCTCGACGAGGACGGTTCCGGTCTCTGGAGAACCACCCCCGGTGGCTTGGTGACCGCCATGGGCGCCATCACGGGTGGACGCCGGGGGGCGTGGGTGGGGTGGACCGGGGACGCCGATGAGGTGCCCGAGCCCTTCGTCCTGGGGGGCTCCACACACCTCGTTCCGCTGTCCTTGGGCCACGACGAGGTGAGCGACTTCCACGAGGGATTCAGCACTGCCACCTTGTGGCCGCTGTACCACGACGTGATCGCGCAGCCCGTCTTCCGCCACCGGTGGTGGGACGCCTATCTGCGGGTCAACGAGCGCTTCGCCAGCTCCGCTGCGGCATGCGCTGCGCCGGGCGCCACCGTGTGGGTCCACGACTACCAGCTCCAGCTGGTCCCCGATCTGATCCGCCGCGCCCGGCCGGACGTGCGGATCGGGTGGTTCAACCACATCCCCTTCCCCGCCGCGGAACTCTTCTCGCAGCTGCCCTGGCGCGAGGAGGTGCTGCGCGGACTCCTGGGGGCAGACGTGCTCGGTTTCCAGCGCCGGTCTGACGCGGACAACTTCCTCCGCACCTGCGCACAGGTCCTCGGCCTGTCGACCGAACCGGGATCGATCATCTGCCCGGACAGCACCACGGCCGACCCCGCTGCCGCACCGCGACGGGTCAGCGTCACGGTCATGCCGGTCTCCGTCGACGCGCAACAGATCCACGAGCTGGCCCGCAGCCGTCGGGTGATCGAACGGTCGCGCGAGATCCGCCGGAGTCTGGGCGACCCGAAGACGCTGCTGCTGGGCGTGGATCGACTCGACCACACCAAGGGCATCCGTCACCGCTTGCGGGCCGTGTCCGAGCTCTTGACCGAGGGAGAGCTCGTCGCCGGCGAGCACGCCGTCGTGCAGGTCGCCACTCCCAGCCGCGACCGGGTCGCTGCCTACCGGGACCTGCGAGACGAGATCGAGGGCATGATCGGCAACATCAACGGGGACCATGCAGACCTGGGCGTCACGGCCGTCCACTATCTGCACCAGCGGCACTCTCGCGAGGAGATCGTCGCCCTGTACCTGGCCGCCGACGTCCTGGTGGTCACCCCCCTGCGCGACGGGATGAATCTGGTAGCCAAGGAGTTCGTCGCCGCGCGTGCCGACGGGGGCGGAGCCCTGGTCCTGAGTGAGTTCGCCGGGGCCGCCGACGAACTCGACGCCGCCTACCTGTGCAATCCGCACGACCTCAGCGATCTCAAGCGCACCATCCTGCGAGCCATGCGCGACGAAGCGGACGACGCGCGCCGACGGATGCACGTGATGCGTCAGCGGGTCCTGGCGCACGACGTCCACGCGTGGGCCGCAGGACTCTTGGCCGCCGTGGAGACGATGTCGCCGCAGGTGACCCGTGGCTGAACCGGCCCCGATCGCCCGGGACAGGACCCCGGCCGACCCACCGTGCGCACGCGGATCTCTCCCGTGGGGTGCGAGCAGGCCCACGGCCACGACACCGCTGCGCATCTGCCTCATCGGATCGAGCCGCTTCCCGATCAGGGAGCCCTTCGCCGGGGGCCTCGAGGCACACACCCATGCCCTGGCCCGAGAGCTCCTGCGACGGGGGCATGACGTCTCCCTCTTCGCCGCGGCCGGATCCGATCCCGCGCTGAACGTGGTGCACCTGCCCTGCGCCGTCTACGAGTCCGACGAGGAGTCCCGCCGCGACGTGGCCGCTCCCCCGGAGCAGTGGATGGACGAGCACCACGCCTACCTGGGGCTGATGATGGACTTGGTACGCAGCGGGCGTCGCTCCTTCGACGTCATCCACAACAACAGCCTTCATCACCTGCCGATCGCGATGTCGAGCGCCGTCGACCTCCCGATCATCACCACCCTGCACACCCCACCCGTCCCATGGCTGACGTCGGCGATCGCCTACGCCGGGGACAACTGCCACTTCGTCTCGGTCAGCCACGCGACGGCCCGCGCGTGGTCACCCATGGTCGCCAGCACCCCGGTGCACAACGGCATCGACCTCGATCAGTGGTCCCCCGGACCCGGTGGCGGACCGGCCGTGTGGTCGGGGAGGATCGTCCCGGAGAAGGCGCCGCACCAGGCGGCCCGGGCGGCGCGTTCGATCGGGATGCCGCTGTGGATCGCCGGCGAGATCCTCGACCGGCGCTATTTCACGACCGAAGTCCAGCCGCTCCTCGGGGACGGCATCGAGTACGTCGGACACCTGACGCACCGCGAGCTCACCGATCTCGTGGGTCGGGCCACCGTCGCCGTCGTCACCCCCGCGTGGGAGGAGCCCTTCGGGCTCGTCGCCGTCGAGGCCTTGGCCTGCGGCACCCCGGTGGCAGCATTCGCGCGGGGCGCCCTGGGCGAGATCGTCGACGAGACGCAGGCGCGCTGGCCCCGGGCGGACGTCCCGGCCCTCGGGCGCTGGCGATGCGCGCCGCCGCCACCCGCGACCGCGTGGTCGTGCGAGCGGCCGCCCGTGCGCGGTTCTCCCACTCAGCGATGGTCGACAGCTACGTGGACCTCTACCGTCGCGCGACCGGGGCCACGACCGAGGACCCGGCCGCGTGATCGGCTACTACATCCACCACCACGGCTCTGGACACCTGCACCGCGCCCGGGCGGTCGCCGCGTCGTGGGGGTCACAGATCACCGGGCTGTCCTCGCTCCCCCGCCCCGCGGACTGGCCGGGCGAGTGGGTCCGCTTGGAGGACGACGCGCCCGTCGACCCGGGTGCCGACGTCACGGCCGGTGGGCACCTGCACTGGGTCCCGCGCAGGCACCCCGGCCTGGGGCAGCGCATGGGTGCGCTGTCGGCGTGGCTCGTCGCCGCCAAGCCGCGCGTGCTCGTCTGCGACGTCTCGGTAGAGGTCGCGGTGCTGGCGCGCCTGCACGGGGTCCCTGTCGTCACCGTCGTGCAACCGGGCGAGCGCTCCGACGACCCCCACCTGCTCGGGTACGGGATCTCCGACGCCCTGGTGGCCCTGTGGCCGGAGACCGCCGACATCCGCACCGGTCTCCCCCTTCGCCTCCGCTCGCGCATCCGGTACCTGGGCGGACTGTCCCGTTTCCCCGCCACCGCCGCCGGTGCGGTCCGGGACAGGAGCGTGGCCGTGCTGTGGGGACGCGGCGGAGGGGCTGACCCGGAGCGCCTCCTCGAGGCCGCCCGGGCAGGCAGTGCGGGCTGGACCTGGACGATGCTGGGCGGGCAGACCTGGAGCGCGGACCCCTTCGCCGTCCTCTCCACCGCCGAGGTCGTCATCACCCATGCGGGGCAGAACGCCGTCGCCGAGACAGCCGCGGCCCGCCGGCCGCGTCGTCATCCCCCAGATCCGCCCCTTCCGGGAGCAACACGTGACCGCCCGAGCGCTGCGGGCCCCCCGCTGGCCGGCCACCGTCCTCGACACCCTCCCCCGACGCGGGTGGACGGACCTGCTCGAACGCACCGCTGGACTCGACGGCAGCGCATGGTCTGCATGGTGCGACGACCGTGCCGCGTCACGTTTCGTACAGGTTGTGCGGGAGGTGGCGGCTGCATGAGCACCGTCGCTCTCATCACCATCGTGCACGGGCGCCATGACCACCTCGCGAACCAGGCCGTGACCGTGAGGGACGGCACCCGGCGCCCCGATCTGTGGGTCGTCGTGGCCATGAACGACCCGACGCTCACCGTGGCGGGGGCGTGTGTGCTCCACCTGGACACCGACCTGCCGGGCCTGCCCCTGGCCGCCGCCCGCAACCTCGGGGTACGGCACGCCATCTCCCTGGGTGCCGACGTCCTGGTCTTCCTCGACGTGGACTGCCTGCCCGGACCACGACTCGTCGAAGCCAGTGCCGCCGCCGTCGACGACGCGCCGGACGTCGTGTGGTCGGGGGTGGTGACCTATCTGCCGCCGCCACCGGACCGCGGCTACGCCCTCACCGACCTGCAGACCCTCGACGCGCCCCACCCCGGGCGGCCGGCTCCCGACGCGGGCGAGCGTCTGGACAACCCTGACCCCGACCTCTTCTGGTCGTTGTGCTTCGCGCTGCACCGCCACACGTGGCAACGCATCGGCGGATTCTGCGAGGAGTACGTCGGCTACGGCGGGGAGGACACCGACTTCGCCCGGGTCGTGCACGAGCGCGGCTTCCGGCACAAGTGGCTCGGCGATGCCCGGGCGTACCACCAGCACCATGAGATCGAATCACCACCGGTGCGGCACGTCGACGCCATCGTGCGCAACGCAGCGATCTTCCACGACAGATGGGGCGTCTGGCCGATGACGACGTGGCTGAACGCCTTCGCCGAGCTCGGCCTGGTCGAGTGCCACGACGGTCGATGGCACCGCACGCAGGCGCGCGATGTCCCGGCCGTGCCCGAACGGCAGACGCCTGGGACCACCTCGGGCGCGCAGCCTCGCTCCGGGCACGTCTGAGACCTCGGGGCCACCATGACGGCCGTCGTCGCGGCCGGCAGGACTGCGGCGTGGACGATGGCGGTCGCGCCCGTCAGCGGGTGAAGGCCTCGGGGATCTGCCGAACGGGGACGATGACGACGTCGTCGACCTTCCAGTCGAGGTCACGGGCCACCTGGGCGGCGTGCTCGAGATCGTCGATGTCGGCGGTGTGGCCCGCGTGCGGCACGACGAAGCTCTCCACATGGAAGACGTGCCCCATGTCGCGCACGCGGCTGTGGCTGCTGTGCACCCACGCGATCTCCTCGAGTGCCTCGTCGATCTGCTCGGTCAGGGGGTGGCGTCGCGTCCCGTCCACCGTGCGGGCCTGGGCGTCCATGAGCGCGCCCGACGCGTGTCGCACGTTGGTCCACCCGTCGCGGATGATCGACACGGAGATCGCGATCGCGACGACCGCGTCCGCCCACCACAGCCCGACCCCGATGCCGAGGACGCCGACGATCGTCCCGGTCGCAGTGCGCCAGTCCGCCTTCTGCATGTCGGCGTCGTTGTACAGGACCCGGTCGTGAAGGGTGTCCGCGAGCGGCAGCTTGATCCGTCCCAGGATGACGGGGCCGATGGCGGTGTAGACGGTCGCGGCGATCATCACCCAGCCCGCCCACACCGCATGACCGAAGAGGTCGACGGTCCCGACCGGAGGGTGCTCGCCGCGCAGCAGACCCATCGCCGAGTCGACGATGAGGTAGACGCCCATGCCCAGGAGGGCGACCGCGGCCGCCAGGTGTCCGCCACCGACGGCGCGATGGTGACCGTAGGGGTGCTCGGCGTCCACCGGGCGTCGGGCGCGCCGCTGCGCGAACAGGAAGGCGATCGGCGGGATGAGGGCGAGCATGTCCTCCACCCACGCCGCCTTCATCGCCTGCGAGCTGCCCATCGCGAAGAAGACCACGACGATGCAGGTCGCCATGTACCCCAGGGTCACCCACTCGAGCCGGATGGCCCGCCGCAGGGCCGTGCCCTGCTCGTCCGGTAGACGGGTGCGCCCGAAGGAGAGCGCTCCCGGCGTGCTCACGGCGCCCTCCCGTGGGTGTCGAGCCACCGCTCGAGCGAGGACTGCGCGGCGTTCTCGCCGGCCGGGACCGCCATCACGTGGGCGCGTGGTCCGTCCGGACCAGGGACCTCGACGTAGGGCCGGGTGAGTCCGACCTTCGAGCTCCACGCGCTCTGGTCCGTGAGACCGCCGATGAGGACATCGATGTCACCGCGCTCGAGTGCGGCCACGAGGGCCTCCTCACCATCGACCTGCCAGGCGACCGTGGCACCGAGTGATTCGGCCCATCCCGTGATGATCTCGACCTCGGAGCCGGAGGGCGGGCTCGTCGTCACGTCGGTCCACGGTGGGTGGTGCGACACACCCACCCGGATCTCGCCCGATGAACGCACCCGGTCGAGCGTTCCGTCAGGGTCCTGCGGGATGCTCCCGCACGCGGCAAGAAGCAGCAGGAGCACGGCGCAGGCCGCCAGACGCACGACATTCCCCAGGCCGACGACCATGGGGACATGCTAGCCACGCGGCTCCAGTCGGGTCAGACTCCACGCCCTTCGCGAGCACTACTGTCACGCACATGACTCCTCCCGTGAGATCGCCCCGCCCATCCACGGACGCCACCGACGAGGACGGCGCCCTGCGGGTCCTGGTCACCGGCGCGACGGGATACGTCGGCTCCCGCCTCGTGCCCGAGCTGCTCGCCGCCGGCCACACCGTCGTCGCGGCGAGCCGCTCGGGGACGCAGAAGTTCCCGTGGGACGACGAGGTCGAGACCCGCGAGTTCGACATCGAGGACGACGACCTCGTCGCCAGCGCCGTCGACGGGGTCGACGCCGTCATCTACCTCGTGCACTCCATGGAGTCCGAGGACTTCGAGCGCAGGGATCGCCAGGCTGCCCAGCGGATGGCGTCGCCTGCGAGCAGGCCGGTGTGCAGCGGATCGTCTACCTGTCGGGCCTGGTCCCGGACGGCCAGCTCTCCCCCCACCTTCGTTCGCGGTACGAGGTCGAGCAGGTCTTCCTCAACTGCGCGGTGCCCACGGTCGTGCTGCGCGCCGCGATGATCATCGGGGCCGGATCCACGTCCTACGAACTGTTGCGGCGACTGAGCCAGCGCGTCCCCCTCTTCACCCCGGTCCCGACCTGGATGCACAGCAAGGTCCAGCCCATCGCCATCGTGGATGTCCTCCACCTCGTCCGCCGGGCACTGACCGTCCAGCCGCCGCCGAACGACCACTTCGACGTGGGCGGTGAAGACGTCCTGGAGTACGTGGAGCTGCTGCGGCTCTTCGCCCAGGTCGCCCGCCTGCCGCGCGTGCAGGTCGAGGTCCCGGGACTGCCGAGCGCCGTGGTCGGTCGGATCAGTGCCCTGATCTCCGGGATGCAGTCGACCGAGGTCAACCACCTCATCGTGAGCCTGCGCCACGACATGGTGTGCGAGGACTACTCGGTCCGCGACGAGCTCCTGGAGCCGGGGTACGACTACGTGCCGATCGGCGAGGCACTGCAACGGGCACTGGACAGCTCCGGCCCGGCCGGGACCACGCGCGAGGGGGATGTCATGAGCGGGGCGCCCACCGACCCCCTCTGACCCCCTTCGCCCGTGGCCGGACACCGAGGGCTCGCGGGGTCAGGCGAGCCTGGCGCCGAGGTCGCGCAGGTACCCCGAGAAGCCACCGGCGACCCGGCCGCGCAGTCGCCCCGAGGTGAGGATCGTCGGACTCGCGGCCACGTTCGCGCCGGCGGCGACCACCGCCTCGACGAGCAGCACGTCCTCGTGCTCGGGCACGGGCGGGAACCCACCCGCCGCCTCGAAGGCCGACCAGCGCACCCCGAGGTTCGCGCCGTGCACGTGGCGCGTCGGGTGGGTCGAGGGGTGCAAGCGCGACCACTCCCGGTACGTGGCCTCGTCGAGGTCGCGGGGATCGGGCCGGGCCTGCCCCAGGACGAGGTCGGCGGTGAGCAGGGACGCGTCGTCGGGTCCGCGGCCGATGACCGTCGCCACGACCGACAGGGCGATGTCGTCGATCTGGCACGCGCCGTTGCCGGCCATGACGAGGTCGAAGAAGACGAAGACCCCGGCCCGCACTTCGGTGACGCCGGTGAGGTCCTGCGCGGCGTGAGCGGTCGGGGTCGAGCCGATGCTCACCACGGGCGCGGCGTGGCCGTCGGCGCGCAGCCGGTGCGCCGCCTCGACGCTCGCGCGCCGCTCCTCCTCGGCGGCCGGTGCCTGCGCAGCCCGCCCGATCGCGCCATAGGACTCGCCCGCGTGGGTCATCACGCCGCGCACCTGCGCGCCCCCGTCGGCCAGGGACCGGGCGATCTCGAGCAGCATCGGGTCGTCGGGGCGCACCCCGCCGCGGTGACCGTCGGCGTCGATCTCGATCAGGACCGGGATGCGCTCGTCGTGCTCGACCGCGTGGGCGAGCACCGCCTGGGCCTGAGCCGGCGTGTCGAGCAGGACGGTCAGGTCGACGCCGCGCCGGCGCAACCGCACGACGCGCTCGAGCTTGCTCGGCGCAATCCCGACCGCGTAGAGGATGTCGGTGTACCCGGCGTCGGCGAAGAACTCCGCCTCGGCCAGCGTCGAGACCGTGATCGGCCCCGTCCCACCGTCGAAGAGCATCGCGGTCGGCTCGAGCGCCTTGGTGGTTCACGTGCGGCCTCAGGGGAACGCCCAGACCGTCCAGGTGGGCCCGCAACCGCGCGATGTTGCGTTCCACCTTGGCGCGGTCGACCAGGGCGAAGGGGGTCTGTGCCGCAGTACTCATGGGGTCATGATGGTCGCCGGCGTCGCCGGCGTCGCCGGGACCACCGGCACGGGGCCGCGACTCCTCGGCCGACCGGCTGCGGCGGACGAACGCGGCCGTGAGGACGCCGAGACCGATGGCGCCGGCCGCCGCGGTGAGCGCGTTGCGCAGCACGTGGTCCGGCTCGACGCCACGCATCGCCGCAGTGACCGCCTCGTCGAACCCGAGCAGACCGCGCTCGGGCTGTCCGGCGTACTCGTCCAGGTCCCACTCGCGACGCACGACCTCGTGGACGAGGCTGCCGACGAGAGGCTTGGCGACTCCGGCCTCCACCGGGGTGATGATCCCGACCCAGTGGCTGGCCAGCCACGGGGTGAGCACGGGCACGGGCAGGATGACCCGCCGGCGCAACCCGGTGACCGCGGCGAAGCGCTGGATCATCTGCTCGTAGGTCATCACCTCGGGCCCGCCGATGTCGAAGGTGCGGTTGACGTCCTGGGGCAGGCTCGCGGCCCCGACCAGATAGTGCAGGGCGTCGTCGACCGCGATCGGCTGGATCCGGTTGCGCAGCCACCGAGGGGCGACCATGACTGGCAACCGCTCGGTGAGGTAGCGCAGCATGTCGAAGGATGCCGACCCGTCGCCGAGGATGACCGCGGCCTGCAGCACCGCGGTCGGGACCGGACTGTCGAGGAGGACCTGACCGACCTCGACACGCGAGGCGAGGTGGACCGAGAGCTCGACGCCCTCGGGGTGCAGCCCGCCGAGGTAGACGATGCGGCCGACCCCTTCCGCGGACGCCGCCGCCGCGAAGCCCTGCGCGAGCTCACGGTCCCGCCGGGCCAGGTCCCCGCCTCCGTCCATCGAGTGCACGAGGTAGTAGGCGACGTCGACACCGCGCAGCGCCGTGCGCAGGTCCTGCCCGGAGGTGACATCGCCCTCGACGATCTCGATCCGGTCGGCCCACGGCTGGGAGTCCAGGCGCTGGGCCGAGCGGCTCAGTGCGCGCACGTTCCAGCCGGCATCGAGGAGCTCGGGCACGAGCAGGCCGCCGATGTAGCCGGTGGCGCCCGTGACCAGGACGGTCCCGCGGGAGGACGAGACGGCGGAGGGGGTAGGGGTCATGTGATCACCTGACGACGTCGAGAAGGGGTGGGAGGAGCAGGAGCATGGCGCTGGACCACAGGATGTGGGTGATGATCGGCGCGAGGACGCCACCGGTGACCCGGCGCTGGGCACCGGTGAGCACCCCCAGCAGCACGGCCGCGAAGGCCAGCATCAGGTTGCCGGTCAGGGCGGTGGCGGCGGCGTAGACGACGGTCGTGACGGCGATCGGGTGGCGTCGCCCGATGGCGGCGTAGAGGGCCCCGCGGAAGTACAGCTCCTCCCCGATGCCCGTCAGGACGGTGATCGCCCAGATGAGACCGAGCGTGCCGTAGCGCGCGTGGTCGAGCACGGCGTCGACCGGGCCGGCCAGCCACGGCACCCTGCCGACGACGACCGCGCCGGCGAGGAAGATGGCGATGGCCAGGGCGGCGAGGGCGACGGGTTGGACGACGGGTCGCACGAGCCGACCGTCGCGGGAGTGCGCCCAGCCCAAGTGCAGCGAACCGGCGATCAGTCCACCCACGGCCCAGACCGCGGCGAGCACGAGACCCCCGAGGTAGAAGAGGTCGTCGCCGGGCGGGATCCGGATCGTCAGACCGAGCACGACCGTGCCGACGACGAGCGTGACCCCGGCGATGACGCGTCGCCGACGGAAGAGCGCGTCGGGTTCACTGTGGTCACGCGGTACCGGCTCGACGAGCGCGGCGGCAGCGAAGTCCCGCAGCTCCTTGACCGGGTTGGTCACGGCGGCCTCCCGTGGGTGGACTGTGAATGCGTCGAGCCTCTCATGGCGTCCCTCGGCCAGGTCACCGCAGGACGGGTCACCGCTGCACGATGACCCGTCCTCGCCGAGCGCCAGCCCTGTTGACGAACCGCCCTCACGCAGCAGAGTGGGGGGATGACGAAGCGACGTGTCCTCATCACCGGTTCGACGGGCGGGGTCGGCACGATCCTGACCCAGCGCCTGCACGACGACTACGACCTCGTCGGGCACGCACGCGAACCCGACCCGGGCGCCGACCCGGTGGTCCGCGGGGCCGACCTGGTCGACTACGACGCGGTCCTGGCAGCCATGGACGGCATCGACACCGTCGTCCACCTGGCCGGTGCGGCGTCGCCGGAGGCCTCGTGGGGCCAGGTGCTCGACGCCAACATCGTCGGCACCCGCAACGTCCTGGAGGCCGCGCGTGCGGCCGGGGTGGCACGGGTCGTCTTCGCCTCGTCCAATCACGCGATGGGCATGTACGACCGGCTCGAGCAGTGGCCGGTCTACCCCGGCACGCTCCCGCGTGCCGACTCGCTCTACGGGGTGTCCAAGGTCTTCGGCGAGACGCTCGGCCGGTACTACTTCGACGAGCACGGGCTGTCCTTCATCGCGTTGCGGATCGGCTGGGTCTGCGGTGACCCGACCCTCGTCGACACCGATCTCCTCCATGCCATGTGGCTGAGCGAGGACGACGCCGCACAGGTCGTGCGCTGCGCGATCGAGGCGGACATCGGCTTCGGCATCTACTACGCGATCTCCGACAACCTCAATCGCCGCTGGTCGATGACCAACACGACGCTCGAGCTCGGCTACCGACCCCGGGACTCGTGGTCGCACGAGGCACCCGCCGACGAGCCCGTCGTCGAGGGCGGCCGCGCCGTCGACGACTCCTGGCCGAAGGGGTCGTGACCCGGCCCTGACAGGATGACGCCATGTCCCGCATCACCTGTCCGCTCCTGAGCACGCGCGTCACGACAGCGGAGAGCGCGGTCGAGCACATCCGCCCCGGCGACAACGTCGGGATGAGCGGGTTCACCGGTGCCGGCTACCCCAAGGCGATCCCGCAAGCCCTGCACGATCGCATGGTCGCCGCCGCGGCGCGGGGGGAGGACGACCGGATCGGACTGTGGACGGGTGCCTCGACCGCGCCGGACGCGGACGGGATCCTCGCGCAGGCTCGCGGGGTGAGCAGTCGGCTGCCGTACAACTCCGACCCGACGATGCGCAGCCTGATCAACTCCGGCGAGGTCGACTACGTCGACGCGCACCTGAGCCACTCGGCACAGCACATGTGGTTCGGCTTCTACGGCAACCTCGACGTCGCCGTCGTCGAGGTCACCGCGATCCTGCCGGGCGGCCTGCTCGTGCCGAGCAGCTCGGTCGGCAACAACAAGACCTGGCTCGACCAGGCCGACCGGGTGATCCTCGAGGTCAACCACTGGCAGCCGCGCGAGTTCGAGGGCTTCCACGACGTCTACTACGGCACCCAGCTGCCGCCGCACCGCCGCCCGATCCAGCTGACCGACCCGATGCAGCGGATCGGCGACCCCTACCTGCGGGTCGACCCGGCCAAGGTCGTGGCCGTCGTCGAGACCGACCGACCGGACCGCAACTCCCCCTTCACCCCGCCCGACGAGACCTCGCGGGCGATCGCCGGCCACGTCGTCGACTTCCTCCGGCACGAGGTGCGGGCCGGGCGGATGCCCCACTCCCTCCTGCCGTTGCAGTCCGGGGTCGGCAATGTCGCCAATGCCGTGCTCGCGGGTCTGGACGGCAGCGAGTTCACCGACCTCGTCGCCTTCACCGAGGTCCTCCAGGACGGGCTGCTCGACCTGATCGACAGCGGGACGGTGCGCGCGGCCTCGGCGACATCCTTCGGTCTCTCGGACGTCGGGGTCCGGCGCTTCCTCGACAACATCAGTGCGTACAAGGGGCGCATCCTGCTGCGCAGCGAGGAGATCTCCAACCACCCCGAGCTCGTCCGGCGCCTCGGCGTCATCGCGATGAACGGCATGATCGAGGCCGACATCTACGGCAACGTCAACTCCACCCACATCGCCGGCAGCCAGATCATGAACGGCATCGGCGGCAGCGGCGACTTCACCCGCAATGCCTTCCTCAACTTCTTCCTCACCCCGTCCACGGCGAAGGGCGGGAAGGTGTCCGCCATCGTCCCGATGGTCAGCCACGTCGACCACACCGAGCACGACGTGCAGGTCATCGTCAGCGAGCACGGGCTGGCCGACCTGCGGGGGCTCTCCCCGCGCAAGCGGGCGCCGCGGATCATCGAGCACTGCGCCGACCCGACCTTCCGTCCGGCGCTGCACGACTACCTCGAGCGGGCGCAGGCGGCGCGGCCGGGCGCCGTGCACTCGCCGCACCTGCTCGGCGAGGCGCTGGCCTGGCACGAGCGCTTCCTCGAGACGGGGAGCATGCGCGAGGGGTGAGTGGGTCCGGCCCTTCGAGACGGCCGCGGGCGGCCTCCTCAGGGACCGGTGGGGGGTGAGAGACTGCTGCCAGTGAGCAGTGTGTGGACCGCGCGGGGGATGCCCGCGCTGCTGGCGGCGACCTTCCTCGGCTTCAGCGGATTTTCCGTCCTCATGCCCGTCGTGCCCCTGTGGGTCGTGCGCGGTGGTGCGGACGAAGGGGGCGCCGGTCTCGTCAACGGCGTGCTGCTGCTCGTCACCGTCCTGACCCAGTTCACCGTCCCGGCCCTGCTGCGGCGCTTCGGCTGGGGGCCGACCCTCGCCGCCGGGCTGGTTCTGCTCGGCGCCCCGTCCCTGGGACTGATCGCCAGCGACGAGCTGTGGGCGGTCCTGGCCCTGTCCGCCGTACGCGGCGTCGGCTTCGGCATCCTCACCGTCACCGGCAGCGCGGCCGTCGCCGAGCTGTCGACCCCCAAGACCCGCGGCAAGGCCGTGGGCGCCTACGGGCTGGCCGTCGCCGGGCCGCAGGTCGTCCTCCTGCCGCTCGGGTCGTGGGTGGCCGAGACGATCGGTTTCGCCTGGGTCTTCGTCGTCGGCGCCGTGCCCCTGCTCGGCGCGCCCGCCGCGCTCGCGCTCCGGTCGGGTCCTCTCCCCGGCTGCCGCACCCGTCCGACCGGGGACGAGGACGCGGGCGGCCCGAGCACGCCGCGGGTCGCGCTCACCCTGCTGCGGCCGATGGTCCTGCTCATGGGCGCGACGATCGCCGGCGGCGCCGTGCTGACCTTCGGGCCGCAGATGGTGCGCGACCCCGCGGTCGTCATCCCCGCCCTCGCCCTCATGGAGCTCATGGCCGCGATCTTCCGCTGGTGGATCGGCGGCGTCGCGGACCGGCACGGTGCACAGCGGTTCGTCGCCCCCTTCGTCGTCCTCACGGTGCTCGGGGTCGGTGCGATCGCCTGGGCCGTCGACGAGCAGTCCGTGCCGCTGCTGCTCGTGGGTGCGCTCGTGCTCGGCAGTGCCTACGGCGCGCTGCAGAACCTCACGCTCGTGCTCTCCTTCGCCGCCGTCTCCCGCCGGCACGTCGGGCTCGCGAGCTCGATCTGGAATGTCGGCTACGACCTCGGCACCGCCATCGGCTCCATGCTCGTCGGTGCCATCGCGACGGCATCCGACTTCCCCACGGCGCTGCTCGCCACCGCGGTCTTCGCGCTCGTCACCCTGCCCCTGGCGGTGGCTTCGAGACGGTCGCGGGGCGACCTCCTCAGCCAGCGGTAAGGGAGGCGGAGGGCGCCGATCAGTGCCACTCTGGAGGGGTGAAGCGCACGCTCGCCCTGACCAGCGCCGCCGCGGTCCTCGCGGTCACCGCGGCGTCGGCCTCCGCCGCACCGACGACGGGAGCGGCGCCCCCTTCGGCCGTGACCGCCAGCCGGGCCGACCAGGTGCACGCGGCGATGACCCGGGACCAACGCATCGGGCAGCTCTTCATGGTGGCCACCCCCGCCGACTCGGTGTCCGCGGGCCTGCGCTCGGCCGTCAGCGAGCAGCACGTCGGCAACGTCATCCTCATGGGGCGCAGCACGAGCGGGGCCGACCACATCCGCTCGGTGACGACCTCGCTGCAGCGGCTCACCGAGCCCGCCGACGCGACGGCCGCGGTGCCGGCCTTCCTCTCCGCGGACCAGGAGGGCGGCAACTTGCAGGTGCTGCAGGGTTCCGGATTTTCGCGGATGCCGACGGCGCTCTCGCAGGGCACCCAGGCCACGTCGACCCTCCAGGCCAATGCCGTGCGCTGGGGCACGCAACTGTCGCGAGCGGGGGTCAACACCAACCTCGGGCCCGTGCTCGACACCGTCCCGTCGGCGTACAAGGCGACCAACGAGCCGATCGGTCGCTGGGACCGTGAGTACGGCGCCTACTCCGCCACCGTGACGACGAAGGGAGGTGCCGTGCGGGCCGGCATGTCGCGCGCCGGGGTCGCGACGACGGTCAAGCACTTCCCCGGTCTGGGGCGGGTCACGGGCAACACCGACACCACGAGCGGGGTCACCGACACCGTCACGACGAGCACGTCGGCGCTGCTCACGCCCTTCGCCGACGCCGTGACGGCGGGGACCCCCTTCGTCATGATGTCGTCGGCCTCCTACTCGCGGATCGACTCCTCGCAGCCAGCGGTCTTCTCCCCCACCGTGATCCGCACGATCCTGCGGGAGCGGATGGGCTTCGACGGCGTCGTGATGACCGATGACGTCGGCAACGCGAAGCAGCTCGCGGCGTGGACTCCCGCGCAGCGGGCGACGAAGTTCATCGACGCCGGCGGCGACATGGTCCTCACCGCACGCACGGACACCCTGCCGGCGATGGTCTCGGCGGTGCGCACCCGGGCCGCGAGCGACGCGAGCTTCCGGGCGAAGGTCGACGCCGCCTCGCTGAGGGTGCTGCGCGCCAAGGAGGCCGCCGGGATGCTCGGCACGCGGATGACGCCGACCGGCACCTTCAGCCCCTATCTCGTCGGGCGGATCCAGCGCTGGCTCGGCAAGCCCGAGACCCGCGTCTGGGACTCCGCGACGATCACGTTCCTCCAGTGGCGCATCGGCGCGACCACCTCTGGCCGCTGGGACCCCGCCTCGATCCGGGCCCTGCAGGACTACCTCGGCATCAGTCGTGACGGGGCGACGCGGTGGACCCCGCGGACGACGGCGCAGCTGCAGCGGTACCTCAACACGCAGCTGTAACGGGGAGTGCTCCCCCTCCCGTGGGCGGCCCTGTGCGTGAAAGGATCGCGCCAGACCAGCACCACGAAGGGGAATCGCCTTGAGCACAGGGGCACAGCAGTTCATGAACGCTGCCCGCCAGGTCGCGGGAGCGGCCGGCATGGGTGGCGCCGTCGACCAGGCGTTGGAGCAGGTGCAGCAGGGCACCGGCTTCGACCTCAATGCGCGGGACTTCCCCGCCGCCCGGGGCGAAGGGGGGTCCGCCGGCACCCGGATCAACGCCGAGCACGTCTCGCTCGACGACGCGGCCGAGGCGCTCAGCCGCAGCCGCTACGAGATGAGCCAGACCGGCCCGGTGCACGTCATCACGCCGATGGTCATGCCCAAGGGCGGCCGCCTGCGCGCGATGATCCCGGTCATCGCGCTCGTCCTCATCGGCATCGCCGGCGGGGTCGTGCTCCTCCCCTTCGACCTGAGCTTCGCGGTCTTCGGCCCGCACTACTGGCTGCTCGTGCTCGTCGCGGCGGCCTTCCTCTGGTGGCGCCAGGGCATGGTCATGGTGCCCGAGGGCTGCACCGCCCTGATCTCGCGCTTCGGCAAGGTCGAGGCCGAGGTCGGTCCCGGCCGGGTGACGCTGTGGAACCCGTGGAAGCGCGTGTCCTACATCGTCAACACCACCCGCGAGTACCCCTTCAACGCGCCGATCCGCTCGGCACCGACGAAGTCGGGCGTGCAGGCGTCGGTCGACCTCTTCCTGCAGTTCCGCATCGTCAGCGCCCGTGAGTTCGTCTTCGTCCTCGGTGCCGTCCAGGGCTTCCAGGACAAGCTCAACAACGCGATCTCGGAGACGACCCGCTCGCTCATCTACGAGCAGGAGGCCTCGGGCATCTACGACCTCGTCGGCGAGAGCACCGCGCGACTGCTCGAGCAGCTCAACGCGCAGTTCGCCCCCGCGGTCGAGCTGACGACGGCCAACATCACGCACGCGGAGCCGTCGGCGCAGGAGTACCGGATGGACCTCGCGGCGCCGGAGATGATCCGGGTCGCCAAGGAGGCCTACACCTATGACTACGAGCTGGGGCTGAAGAAGGAGCAGAACGAGGGTGACCTCAACAAGGACCTCGCCTCGCTCAACGAGAACCTCTCCGCCATCCAGGCCGACATCGCCCGCTACCAGGCGCAGATGGACACCGCCCTCGAGCGGGAGACCAACCGGGCCAACGCCGTCGCGCGCCAGCGCTTCGTCGAGTCGGAGTCCGAGGCCAATGCCAATGCCGCGCTGCTCGAGGCCCAGGCCCTCGACATCCGCGCACTGAGCGCGGCCCTCGCGCCGGAGATCCTCGACTACCGCTACCAGCAGGACATGCTCGACAAGATGGAGGGCGTCTCCGGGTCGCTGCCGCAGATCGTGCGCGTCGGCGAGGAGTCGGAGGGCGTCGACTACCTGCAGATCGCCCGCCAGCTCGTCGCGGTCAAGGCGCCCAGCTCTTCACCGCCGAGGACATGGAGGCCATCCGCGCCCGCCAGGCCGACATCGCCGCCCGCGTCTCCGAGCGCGAGGCCGACATCGAGCAGCTGCTGCAGGTGCCCGAGGAGAGCGACGTCGAGATCCTTCCGGTCACCGAGTCCGACCTCGACGCCGAGGGCGCGCAGCGTCTCGACGAGATCCGGCAGTCCGTGACCGACGAGAGCGTCACCGAGGCCATCGGTGCCGTGCAGGAGGAGGCGACCCCGCCCCCTTCGCTCCCGGAGGACACCAACCCGCGGTCCGACCTGCAGGACGAAGGGGAGGGACCCGCCGCCCCCCGCCGCCGGGCCTGGCACCGTCCGCCCCGGGGCGCACCGCC
>NZ_JBNFOF010000009.1:0-32091 GCF_057364645.1 Janibacter sp. CFPM2_SD2 | reverse complement strand
GGCCGGCTGGACGTCGTCTGGGCGGCCTCGGGCAGCGCGGGCGCCTCGAGCACGGCGATCGCCGCTGGCCCCGCCCGACGCGCGGTCCTGCCGGGCCGAGTGCGCGGCGAGGATCCGCTCCCGCTTGCGTGGGTCGATGTTGGCCCGGGTCAGGTCGCCGTCGAAGTGGGCCGCGACCCGGGGGTCCATGACTCGCCGCCACAGCGGGGGCACGAGGGCGAGGACGATCATGCCCGCATAGCCGGTCGGCAGCACCGGGGCCTCGTCGAAGCTGCGCAGCGCCTGGTAGCGCCGCGTCGGGTTGGCGTGGTGGTCGCTGTGCCGCTGCAGGTGGTAGAGGAAGACATTGGTCGCGATGTTGTCGGAGTTCCACGAGTGGCTCTGCAGGACGCGCTCGTAGCGCTCGACGTCGCCGTGGTGGACCTTGGTCCGCAGCATCCCGTAGTGCTCGAGGTAGTTGACGACCTCGAGCAGGCTGAGCCCGATGAACCCCTGGAGGAGGAGGTAGGGGAGCAGCCCCGGCCCGAGCCACAGCACGAGCGCGGCCCAGAGCACGAGCGTCATGAGCCAGGCATTGAGCACGTCGTTGTCGAGGCGCCACGGGTGCTTGCCGCGGCGGGCCAGCCGGCGGGCCTCGAGGCGCCATGCGCTGCGCAGCGAGCCGATCACGGTGCGGGGCCAGAAGGCGTAGAAGCTCTCGCCCAGCCGCGAGCTCGCCGGGTCCTCGGGCGTCGCGACCCGGACGTGGTGGCCGCGGTTGTGCTCGATGAAGAAGTGCCCGTAGCCGCTCTGCGCGAGCGCCACCTTGGACAGCCAGCGCTCGTGCTGCGGCCGCTTGTGGCCCAGCTCGTGGGCGGTGTTGATGGCGATGCCCCCGACGCAGCCGATCGAGACCGCCGCCCCGATCTTGTCGATCGTCGTCAGCTCGAAGGGAGTGCCCAGTCGCCCGGGCAGGTCGGCCGCCAGGTCGCCCAGGCCGAGGGCGCCGAGCACGTCGGGCGTGGGGTTGCCCCGGGCGATGAGGTACATCGCCGCGGCGAAGCCGAGGTACTGGATCGGGACGTAGGCGTAGATGATCCACGCGTAGTAGCGGTCGGCCTCGAGCGCCTTGACGAGCTCCTCGGGCGGGTTGTGCGCGTCACGTCCCACGAGCAGGTCGATCGCCGGGATGACGCCGAGGATGATGATCGGGCCGAGCCACAGCCACCAGTGCCAGCCGGTCGTCGCGTAGCCGAGGTAGGCCACGAAGGCCAGCGAGGGCACGACCAGCCCGATGAGCCACAGATGGCGCTTGCGATCGCGCCACGTCACCTGTCCGTCTGCCGACACCATCGTCGTCATGCCACAGCTCCTCGTCGTCGAGTGGTCCTGCTGCGGTGACGGTACTGACGTTCGGGTAACTTGACAACTGGTCGCGAAATGTCAAGCAGAGTCCCGGTGATCTCCCTTCGCCATCGGGTCGTCGCCGGTCCTCGCCGAGGAGTCCTCTGCCGGGCCGCACCTGTGGAAGGATCGGGGCGATCCCCCTTCGCCCTCGACCACAGGGAGCACACCCGTGTCCGACGAGACCACCACCCCCTACCGACGCGTCCTCCTCAAGCTGTCCGGCGAGGTCTTCGGCGGCGGCAAGGTCGGGGTGGCCCCCGACGTCGTGCGCGGTGTGGCGGACCAGATCGCCGAGGCCGTGGCGAAGGGAGTCCAGGTCGCGATCGTCGTCGGCGGCGGCAACTTCTTCCGGGGCGCCCAGCTGCAGGAGCAGGGCATGGACCGCACCCGAGCCGACTACATGGGCATGCTCGGCACGGTGATGAACTGCCTTGCGCTGCAGGACTTCCTCGAGGACGCCGGCGTCGACACCCGCGTCCAGACCGCCATCACGATGGGCCAGGTCGCCGAGCCCTACATCCCGCGTCGCGCGATCCGCCACCTCGAGAAGGGTCGCGTCGTCATCTTCGGTGCGGGTGCCGGCATGCCCTTCTTCTCGACCGACACGGTGAGCGCCCAGCGCGCCCTGGAGATCAAGTGCGACGCGGTGCTGATGTCCAAGAACGGCGTCGACGGGGTCTACGACTCCGACCCGCGCAAGAACCCCGACGCCCGCAAGCTCGAGAGCGTCACCTACGAGCA
This sequence comes from Janibacter sp. CFPM2_SD2, assembly GCF_057364645.1. NCBI lineage: Bacteria > Bacillati > Actinomycetota > Actinomycetes > Micrococcales > Intrasporangiaceae > Janibacter > Janibacter sp. CFPM2_SD2. Next base: position 29,964 of record NZ_JBNFOF010000009.1, on the reverse strand, counting down.
GGCGCTGCAGCAGGACCTCAAGGTCGTCGACGCCGCGGCCTTCAGCCTCTGCCGGGAGAACAACCTGCCGATGCTCGTCTTCGGCATGGAGGGCGAGGGCAATGTGACCCGAGCCCTGCTCGGCGAGTCCATCGGCACCCTCGTCCACGCCTGAGTGAGAGACTGACCCCAGACCACCGCGGCACCCGCCGCCCGCCCGCCACGGCCGCCACGGCCGGACAAGGAGAGCCCCAATGATCGAGGACGCACTGCTCGAGGCCGAGGACAAGATGGACAAGGCCGTCGAGGTGGCCAAGGACAACTTCGCCGGGATCCGCACCGGTCGCGTCAACCCGGGCCTCTTCAGCGGGGTCCTCGTCGACTACTACGGGTCGCCGACGCCGCTGCAGCAGCTCGCCTCCTTCGCCACGCCCGAGGCCCGCACCCTGCTCATCACCCCCTTCGACAAGTCGTCGATGGGTGCGATCGAGAGCGCGCTGCGTGACTCCGACCTCGGCGCCAACCCGAGCAACGACGGCACGGTCATCCGCGTGACCATGCCCGAGCTGACCGCCGAGCGGCGCAAGGAGTACATCAAGCTGGCGCACTCGCAGGGCGAGGACGCCAAGATCTCGATCCGCCACGTCCGACGTGCCGCCAAGGACACCATCGACAAGCTCGTCAAGGACGGCGAGGTCGGCGAGGACGACGGCACCCGGGGCGAGAAGGAGCTCGACGCGCTGACGAAGAAGTACGTCGAGACCGTCGACACCCTCCTCAAGTCCAAGGAAGCCGAGCTCTCCGAGGTCTGATGTGACCGAGCCCGAGTCCGCGACCCGTCGCTCCGTCCGGGCGGCCGCGCCCGCCCCGGCCGCTCCGACGAGTCGTGCCGGGCGCAACCTGCCCGTCGCCATCGCGACCGGCGTCGCCCTGGGCGGCGTGGCCGCCGGTTCGCTGGCGCTGCACCCCGTCGCCTTCCTCGTCGTCGTCTGCGTCGCCATGGTCGTGGCGGTGTGGGAGATGCGCCAGGCCCTGAGCGAAGGGGGGCTCTACGCCCCCTTCGCCCCGGTCGCCATCGGCGCCGTGAGCATGACGGTCGCCGCCTACGTCCGCGGGGCCGAGGCGCTCGTCTTCGCGGCCGCGCTGACCCTCGTCGCCACGCTCGTCTGGCGGGTCGCCGACGGGCTCGCGGGGGCGCTGCGTGATGTCGGTGCCGGTGCGCTGATCCTGCTCTACCCCTGCCTGCTCGCGGGCTTCGCCGCGATGATGCTCGCGGAGCCCCAGGGCCAGTGGCGCATCTTCGTCTTCATCCTCATCACCATCTTCTCCGACATCGGGGGCTATGCCTTCGGTGTGCTCTTCGGCAAGCACCCGATGGCGCCGAAGCTGTCCCCGAAGAAGTCCTGGGAGGGCTTCGCCGGCTCGGTCATCTCGTGCGCCGCGGTCGGCGCGATCGCCATCCCGCTCACCCTCGACGGGGCGTGGTGGCAGGGCGCGATCCTCGGGGCGCTCACCGCCCCGGTGGCGACGATCGGCGACCTCATCGAGTCCAGCCTCAAGCGCAACCTCGGGATCAAGGACATGTCCAACATCCTGCCGGCCCACGGTGGCCTCATGGACCGGCTCGACTCCCTCGTCCTCGTCATCCCGCTCATGTGGGTGGCGCTGCGGATCATCGCCCCGCACTGACCTCCCTGACGCATCCCTGACGGGGTCCACGGCCGCCCCTGACCGCGTGTTCACCCGCGGTCCCACACCCGGCCCTAGCGTCGCTCGTGCCCCGGCACCCGACCGTCAAGGACCCGCCATGCGCCTGCGCGCCACCTGCTCCGTCCTCGCTGCCACCGCGGCCACCTCGATCGCCCTGGCGCCGGCCGCCTCGGCCACCGCATCGCCCCCGGGCATCCCGTCGACGGCCACCGCCATCAGCCAGCTCGACGCCCTGCCCGTCGAGACGGAGGGGTCGATGACCGGCTACGACCGCGACGAGTTCAACCACTGGATCACCGTCGACAGGTGCGACACCCGCGAGACAGTCCTCGCCCGGGACGGCGACGACGTCGAGGTCGGCTCGGACTGCCGGCCCACGTCGGGGGACTGGTTCAGCGAGTACGACGGCGCCTCCTTCACCGACGGCAGCGACCTCGACATCGACCACGTCGTCCCGCTCGCCGAGGCGTGGCGCTCCGGCGCGGACTCGTGGTCGGACCAGGAGCGCGAGGACTTCGCCAACGACCTCGAGGGCCCCCAACTCATCGCCGTCTCGGCCTCCTCCAACCGGTCGAAGGGGGACCAGGACCCCTCGACGTGGTGGCCGACCCGCACGACCTACCGGTGCACCTACGCCAAGATGTGGGTGGCGACGAAGTATCGCTGGGGGCTGGCCCTGCAGTCCGCGGAGAAGACCGCGCTGTCCGACCGGCTCGCGAGCTGCTGAGGCCGACGATGAGCCGCACGAGCACCTTCACCGCCCGACCCGGTGGCGTGGCCACCCGTGAGGTCGGCATCATCACCGGCCGCATCGAGCTCGAGACGAGCGAGCGTGACGGGCAGGTCTCCTCCCGGGTGCGCTACGAGGGGGCGGACGAGTGGTACCACCTCACCGAGGAGCCGACCATCGGCAGCGCCGAGGCGGTCCACGAGGCCCTCGTCGGCGTGCTCTCCGGCCCGGAGCAGTCATCGACTCCCGACGAGGCGGCCCACGGCGCGGGGCAGGGGCGCGACGCCGCCGACCCGGCTGCGGGCAGCTTTGGTGGGGCACGCTCCTGACCTGAGATGATGGGCGGGATGACCGACCTGCCCACGCCCTCGACCGCCCGCCCGGCGCCCGGCCAGCTGACGATGACCGCGCCCCGCCGCGGCAAGCCGCCGCGCCATCTCGCCGACCTCGACCTCGCCGGCCGGGTCGAGTGGGCCAAGGAGTTGGGTCTGCCCGGCTTCCGCGCGAAGCAGCTGTCGACGCACTACTTCACCCACCACACCGACGACCCCGAGCAGATGAGTGACCTGCCCAAGGCCGCCCGCGAGGAGCTTGCCGCCGCGATGCTCCCGCGCCTGCTCACGCCGGTGCGCACGATCACCGCCGACCGCGGAGCGACCCTGAAGTCGGTCTGGCGCCTGCACGACGGTGCCCTCGTCGAGTCGGTGCTCATGCGCTACCCGCGCCGGGCGACGATCTGCATCTCCAGCCAGGCCGGCTGCGGGATGAACTGCCCCTTCTGCGCCACCGGCCAGGAGGGCCTGACGCGCAACATGTCGACGGCCGAGATCGTCGGCCAGGTCGTCGAGGCCAACCGTCTGCTCGCGGAGGCCGGTGACCTGCCGCTGGGTGACGACGCCGGCGCCGCGCTCGGTGCCGAGGCCGATGACGAAGGGGAGTCCCTCCCTTCGTCGTCGGGTCGCCGCGTCACCAACGTCGTCTTCATGGGCATGGGTGAGGCCCTGGCCAACTACAAGGCCGCGATCGGTGCCATCCGCCGCATGGTCGACCCCTCGCCGGAGGGCCTGGGCATGAGCGCCCGCGGCATCACGATGTCGTCCGTCGGTCTGGTCACCGGCATCGACCGGCTCACCGAGGAGGGCATCCCGGTGACGCTCGCGCTGTCGCTGCACGCGCCCGACGACGAGCTGCGCGACGAGCTCGTGCCGATCAACACGCGCTTCAAGGTCGACGAGGCGATCGACGCCGCGCACCGCTACTACCTGCGCACCGGGCGCCGGGTGAGCATCGAGTACGCCCTGATCCGCGACATCAACGACCAGGCCTGGCGTGCCGACCTGCTCGGCAAGAAGCTCACCGAGCGCGGCAAGGGCTGGGTGCACGTCAACCCGATCCCGCTCAACCCCACGCCGGGGTCGAAGTGGACCGCCTCGCGGCGCGGCGTCGAGCAGCAGTTCGTCGAGCGGCTGCGCGCTCACGGCATCCCGACGACGGTGCGGGACACGCGCGGCAGCGACATCGACGGCGCCTGCGGGCAGCTCGCGGCGGCGACCGCATGAGCGCGCCCGTCACCGAGGCCCACGAGATCGTCCTCACCCTGAGCGGACCGGACCGCCGTGGCATCGTCCACGCCGTCACCGGGGCGATGGCCGGGCTCGACCTCAACATCCTCGACAGCCAGCAGTTCGGCGACCCGTCGACCGGCGAGTTCCACCTGCGGATGCACCTGCAGGGGGAGGGGGCGATCGACGCCGAGCGGCTCGAGGCGCAGCGCGCCCGACTGGCCGACGAGCTCGGCGCCGACGTCGACGTCCACGACCCGAGCGAGCCGCACCGGCTGCTCGTCATGGTGAGCCGTCAGGGGCACGTGCTCAACGACCTGCTCTTCCGGGTGCGCACCGGCCAGCTCAACGTCGTCGTGCCGGCCGTCGTGTCCAACCACGAGGACTTCCGCGCCGAGGTCGAGTGGCACGGCATCCCCTTCCACCACGTGCCGGTCACCCGGGAGACCAAGCCGCAGGCCGAGGCGCGGCTGCGAGAGATCATCGCGGCCGAGCGGGTCGAGACGGTGGCGCTCGCGCGCTACATGCAGGTGCTCTCCGAGGACCTGTGCGCCGACCTGCCCGGCCGGGTCATCAACATCCACCACTCGCTGCTGCCGTCCTTCAAGGGGCGCGCCCTACTCGCAGGCGCACGAGCGCGGGGTCAAGGTCATCGGGGCCACGGCCCACTACGTGACCTCCGACCTCGACGAGGGCCCGATCATCGAGCAGGACTTCCGCCGGGTCGACCACCGGATGAGCCCGGCACAGCTCGCCGCTACCGGCGCCGAGCTCGAGGCGATGGCCTTCGCCCGGGCGCTGCGCTGGCACGTCGAGCGCCGGGTCGTCCTGCGTGGCCGGCGCACGATCGTCTTCGACTGACCCCCTTCGCATTTCCTTGAGGAAATGCGACCCCGGCCCGCACGCCTCAGATACGTGCGAAGGGGAGAGGGCGGGTCTCGCCACGAGGGCAGGCTCTCCCTTAGGTTTTGATCATGAAGACAGGCGGGTCGGCTCCGGGGTCGCAGTCCTCGCTGCGCCGGGCCAACCGAGAGCGGGTGGTCGAGACGCTGTCCGCGCACGGCCCGCTCACCCAGGTCGAGATCTCCGGCGCGACCGGACTGTCGCCGGCGACGATCTCCAACCTCGTGCGCGATCTCGACGCCGACGGCGAGGTCGCCCTGTCCAACAGCGTGCGCAACGGTCGCCGCGCCGTGCTCGTCGCGCTCGCCGAGGGAGGGCCCCTGCTCGCGGGAGTGGCCTTCGGGGACAGGGACATCCGCGTGGCCATCGGCACCGGACCCAACGACGTCATCGCCAGCCAGCGGATGCCGCTGCCGCAGGACCACCACGCCGACGAGGGGCTGGACCGGGCGGCCCGGCTGCTGCACGACCTGCTCGTCGACAACGGTCGATCGGTGCCCGACCTCGACCAGGTCGCGCTCGGGCTGCCGGCGCCCGTCGACTCGGTGACCGGGGCGGTCGGCTCCGAGCTGATCATGCCCGGCTGGCGGGGTGTGCCGGCGGCGGCCGAGCTCGAGACCGCCCTGCGAGCACCCGTCGTCCTCGACAACACCGCCAACCTCGCGGCCGAGGGTGAGCTCCTGGCCGGTGCGCTGAGCCGCGTCTCCACCGGCGCCTACCTCAAGCTCTCGCACGGCGTCGGCGCCGGCCTGGTCATCGGCGGGCGGGTCTTCCGGGGCAGCGCCGGCACCGCGGGGGAGATCGGCCACGTGACGATCGACGAGGCCGGACCGGTGTGCCGGTGCGGCAACCGTGGCTGTCTCAACACCTATGTCGGGTCGCCGGCGCTCATCGCGGCCATCGCCCCGTCCCAAGGACCGATCGGCTTGCGCGACATCATCGCTCGCGCCCAGCAGGGCGACCCGGGCTGTCGTCGGGTCATCGTCGACGCCGGCCGCCACCTCGGCGTCGCCGTCGCGGGGCTGGTCAACCTGCTCAACCCCGAGGTCATCGCCGTCGGCGGCCAGCTGGCTCGCACCGGTGACCTGCTGCTCGACGCGATGCGTGAGGGCGTCGAGCGCAGCGCGATCCCGAGTGCGGCTGCGAGCGTCGAGCTCGTGCTCGGGGCGCTCGGGGACGAGGCCGACGTGCGCGGGGCGCTGCTGCGCGCCGCCACGGCCCGGTCGGCGCGGGTCGGCTGAGGTCGCACTTCGGCGACACATTGAGTTCAAGTCTTGACGTCAAGGAGCGACAGTTCTAGCGTCCCGACCTGAGCGAGCCACACGGGGTGGCTGGCACATCTCAACGAGGAGATCGACATGACCACTCCCGCGCACCGCGTGTCCCGTGCCCTGGCCCTCCCGCTCGCGCTGGCGCTCGGCGCCGGCGCCCTCACCGCGTGCAGCTCGGGGGAGGGCTCCGGCTCGGGCTCCGGGGGTGACGCCGACTCGGGTGGGGCGCTGAAGATCGCGCTCCTGCTGCCGGAGTCGAAGACGACCCGCTACGAGTCCTTCGACCGGCCCCTCTTCGAGGCCGCGGTCAAGGCCGAGTGCGCCGACTGCGAGGTCGTCTACAACAACGCCGACCAGGACGCGACGAAGCAGCAGCAGCAGTTCGAGTCCGCCGTCACGGAGGGCGCGGACGTCATCGTCCTCGACGCGGTCGACGGCAAGGCTGCCGCCTCGCTCGTGAGCAGCGCCAAGGGCCAGGACATCCCGGTCATCGCCTACGACCGCTTCGTCGCCGGCTCCGACTACTACGTCTCCTTCGACAACCAGAAGGTCGGGGAGCTCCAGGGCCAGGCGCTCCTCGACGCGATGAAGGAGGACGGCAAGACCTCCGGCGACATCGTCATGATCAACGGCGCCCCGACCGACGCCAACGCCGCCGACTTCAAGAAGGGCGCGCACTCGGTCATCGACAAGAGCGACTACACCGTCGCCGCCGAGTACGACACCCCCGACTGGAGCCCGGACAAGGCGCAGTCGTGGATGGAGGGCCAGCTGTCGAAGGTCAAGGGCGACCTCGTCGGGGTCTACGCGGCCAACGACGGCACGGCCGGCGGCGCCATCGCCGCGCTCAAGGGTGGCGGCGTCGACCCCCTTCCGCCGGTCACCGGCCAGGACGCCGAGCTCGCCGCGATCCAGCGCGTCGTCACCGGCGACCAGCGGATGACCATCTACAAGGCGATCAAGCCGGAGGCCGAGGACGCCGCCAAGGCCGCCATCGCCCTGGGCAACGGCGAGAAGCCGGAGGCCGAGGACGAGAAGGAGGGCGTGCCCGCGACCCTCCTCGACCCGGTCGTCGTCTCCAAGGACAACATCAAGGACACCGTCGTCAAGGACGGCTTCTACAAGGTCGAGGACATCTGCGCGGGCTCGGTCGCCACGGCCTGTGCCTCCGCCGGCCTGAAGTGACCCGACCGACGACGACGAAGGACTGACATGACCACGACCTCCACCGGGCAGCCGGTGCTCTCGATCCACGGGCTGTCGAAACGCTTCGGCGCCGTGCAGGCTCTCAAGGACATCGACTTCGACGTCCGCCCGGGGGAGGTCGTGGCCCTCGTCGGCGACAACGGCGCCGGCAAGTCCACCCTCGTCAAGGCGATCGCCGGCGTCTACGTCCCGGACGAAGGGGAGATCACCGTCGACGGAGCCCGGGCCAGCATCTCCAGCCCGGCCGAGTCGCAGCGGCTCGGCATCGCGACGGTGCACCAGGACCTCGCGCTGTGCGACAACCTCGACGTCGTCGGCAACCTCTTCCTCGGGCAGGAACGTCGCCGCCTCGGGATGCTCGACGAGGTCGCGATGGAGAGCGAGAGCTGGCGGCTGCTGCGCCAGCTGAGCGCGAAGATCCCCTCCGTGCGCATCCCCGTCGCGAGCCTCTCCGGTGGCCAGCGGCAGACCGTCGCCATCGCCCGCAGCCTCCTCGGCAACCCCAAGGTCGTCATGCTCGACGAGCCGACGGCGGCCCTCGGCGTCGCCCAGACCGCGGAGGTGCTCAACCTCGTCGAGCGCCTGCGGGAGAACGGCCTCGGCGTCATCCTCATCAGCCACAACATGTCCGACGTCATGGCGGTCGCCGACCGCGTCACCGTGCTGCGGCTGGGCCGCAACAACGGCACCTTCCACGTCAGCCAGACCACGTCGCAGGAGATCATCGCCGCGATCACCGGCGCGACGACCAATGCCGTCTCGGAGCGCGCCGCGCGCCGGGCCACCCAGGAGGCCGCCCGATGAGCACCGCCCGCACCCCCGACGTCGAGAGCACCTCCCCGGTCACCCCCGCCACGTCCGACGCCGCCACGCTGCCCGCCGACCTGCAGGACGAGCGGCTGATCTCCGAGCAGGGGCTCTCCGGTTGGCTCGCCGCGACCTGGGGCCGGATCCGCACCGGCGACCTCGGCTCGCTGCCGGTCGTCATCGGTCTCGTCGTCATCTGGGTCGTCTTCCAGTCGCTCAACGACAACTTCCTGTCCAGCCGCAACCTCGTCAACCTCACGCTCCAGTCGGCGGCCGTCGGCACGATCTCCATCGGTGTCGTGCTCGTGCTGCTGCTGGGGCAGATCGACCTGTCGGTCGGCTCGATCAGCGGCCTGTCCTCGGCGGTCCTGGCCGTCGGCTTCGTCAACCACGGGTGGTCGGCGCCGGTCGCGATCATCGCCGCGCTGCTCGCCGGCCTCGTCGTCGGCCTGCTCTACGGGGCGATCTTCACGACCTTCGGCGTCCCGAGCTTCGTCATCACGCTGGCGGGCCTGCTCGGCTTCCTCGGGCTGCAGCTGCTCGTGCTCGGCGACGAGGGGACGGTCAACCTCCCCTTCGACTCCGGGCTGGTGAAGTTCGCCCAGAAGACCTTCCTCGTCCCCGCGGCGACCTATGCCCTCATCGCGGCCGTCGTCGCGATCTACGTCGTCACCCGCGTGCGGGCGGGCATGCAGCGCAAGGCTGCCGGTCTCTCCGCGCCGTCGACGACGGCGACGGCGGTGCGGGCCGTGCTGCTGGCGCTCGTCCTCGGGGTCCCGGCCTTCGTGCTCAACCAGGACCGCGGCGTGCCGATGATGTTCCTGACCTTCCTCGCGCTCGTCGTCGTCATGGACCTCGCGCTGCGACGCACCTCGTGGGGCCGCGCCGTCATGGCCGTCGGCGGCAACGTCGAGGCCGCGCGCCGCGCCGGCATCCGGGTCAAGCGCGTCTACCTGTCGGTCTTCGCGCTCACGGCGACCTTCGCCGCGCTCGGCGGCATCTTCGCCGCGTGCCGCCTGGCCGCGGCCAACCAGAGCAGCGGTGGCGCCGACACCAACCTCAACGCCATCGCCGCAGCGGTCATCGGCGGCACGAGCCTCTTCGGCGGGCGCGGCTCGGCCTACTCGGCCCTGCTCGGCGTCATCGTCATCCAGTCGATCAGCTCCGGGCTGAGCCTGCTCAACCTCGACTCGTCGGTGCGCTACATGGTCACCGGTGGGGTGCTCCTGCTCGCCGTGGTCATCGACTCGCTGAGCCGTCGCAGCCGCGCCGCGCACGGCCGCGCCTGATCCTCACGGCGTGAGGAGCGCGGCGGCCTCCTCGGGCGTCTCGACGAGGTGCAGCACCTCGCCGAGCGGCCGGCCGGTGCCGAGCGCCCGCAAGGCCGGCCACACCGGCACGGTCTCGGTCCAGTGCTCGAGCCCGACGAGCACGAGCGGGGGCAGCGGCTCGTCCTCGGGGGCGTAGTAGAGCGGGGTGCACGCCTGGAAGATCTCCTGCACCGTGCCCGCCGCGCCCGGCAGGACGACGAGGCCACCGGTGCTCTGCGCGAGGAGCACGTCCTCGCGCAGGGCATTGGAGAAGTACTTCGCGATGCCGTCGCAGAAGACATTGGGCGGTTCGTGCCCGTAGAACCACGTCGGGATCCCGTAGCTGCGTGCCGCGCCCTCCGCCGCACCCAGGTCGGCGCGCACCTGCAGGGCCAGCTCGGCCCATGCCTCGACCGACGGTCGGAAGCTCGGCACGGCGGCCAGTCGATCCAGTGCGACGTCGACCGCATCGGTGGTCGGGGCGAGAGACCCGAGGTTGGCCGCCTCCATCGCACCCGGACCGCCGCCGGTGAGCACGGCGTGGCCGCCGGCGGCGAGGGCGTGCCCGAGGCGACGGCGACGACGAGTCCGTGCTGCCGCGCTCGAGCGCGTGCCCGCCCATGACGCCGACGACGTCAGCCCGTGCAGCGCCTCGACGAGCGCGTCCTGCACCGCGTCGTCGTGGACCGCCCGCAGCAGCGTCGCCCAGGCGTCGTGCTGGGTGCGCGCCTCACGGCTCCAGGCGTAGGCCCGTGCATCGACGGTGCTCGGGTAGCCGGCGGTCTCGAGTCCGCCGTAGAGGTCGAAGGGGGAGTACAGCCGTGAGCGGAAGGGCTCCACCGGGCAGGTCGGGTCGGGCGGCACGATCACCGCGCCGCGGGCGACGAGGTCACGGGCCAGCTCGTCGGGCACCTCACCGCCGAGGACCACGAGGCCGCGCACGTCGGCGCGGGAGAGGTGGTCCGCGTGCGGCGCGAGGTCGAGTCCCTGCAGCCGCCAGCCGGCCAGCGAGATGCCCGACTCGGCGAGGCGACGCAGACCCCCTTCGTCATGGACCTCGCGATAGGCGGGGTCTCGGACCGGCGACCGAGCCGGTCACGCAGGGGGTGGCGGCGCGTCTCGCGAGTCATCCCGCCAACCTAGCCAGCCGGTCCGACAAGGTGTCCGGGGCGTTGGGGGTCCGTATGGATTTCGCCAAGGAATGAGGCGTCGCGCGGCGCTCTGGGGCGTCCGGGCAGCGTCCGGGACGCCCGCAAGATCATCGTCAGACGCGCGATCAGGCGGATCTTCTTACCGTCCGATGACGCTTCGAGGTGCCCATTTGTCGCCGTGGACAGTCGTCGGCGGGGCTCCTAGGGTCCGGCAGCAAGCCGTCGCCGAGATCCGGCGGCGGTCCACGAAAGGAACGCATGACGTACTCGATGAAGAGCACCGGAGTTGTTGTTTCCTCTGCGGCGCTGCTGCTGGCAGTGGCCCCCTTCGCCTCCGCGCAGGGCGAGGAGCTGGCACCGCTCACGACCCATGGCGACGCCGCCGTCCAGATGCAGGGTGAGACCACCTATGTGGTCACCCTCGACGAGGGGGAGTCCGGAGCGCAGGTCGCGCGCTCCCTCGGCGTGACGCCGACGCACGTCTACACCGAGGTCATCGACGGCTTCGCCGCGAAGCTGACCCCGGAGCAGCTGCACGACGTGCGGGCCGACGCCGACGTCGCCGCCGTCTCCGAGAACCTGAGCATCCAGGTCGACACGCCCCGGGGCAGCGCCGCTGGCGAGACCCCGTGGGGCCTGGACCGGATCGACGACCCGCAGCTGCCCCTCGACGGCACCTACGAGCCCGCCCAGACCGGCGCCGGCGTCACCGCCTACATCCTCGACACGGGCATCGACCCGGACCACCCACAGTTCGGCGGCCGCGCCTCGGTGGGCTTCGACGTCACCGGCGGTGACGGCCTCGACCGCCAGAGCCACGGCACGCACGTCGCCGGCACGATCGGCAGTGCCGACTACGGCGTCGCGCCGGGCGTCAAGCTCGTCGGCGTCAAGGTGCTCGACGACAGCGGTAGCGGCAGCTCCGCCGGCATCATCGAGGCGATGGACTGGGTCGCGCAGAACGCCGACGGCCCCTCGGTCGCCAACATGTCGCTCGGCGGGTCCAAGGACCCGGCCCTGAACAACGCGGCCACCGGCCTCGTCGACAACGGGGTCTTCACCTCGGTCGCGGCCGGCAACGAGTCCCAGGACGCCGCCAACGTCTCCCCGGCGAGCGCCGAGGGCGTCTTCACGACCGCGGCCTCGACCGACCAGGACGGCAACGCAGACTTCTCCAACTACGGCTCGCTCGTCGAGGGCTATGCCCCCGGCCAGGACATCGAGTCGACCGTGCCCGGCGGTGGCACCGACACCTACAGCGGCACCTCGATGGCCAGCCCGCACGTCGCCGGTGCGGCCGCCCTGTACCTCGAGGCCAACGCGGGGGCGACCCCCGACGCGGTGAGCCAGGGGCTGCAGGGCGCGTCCGTCGACGCGATCACCGACGCGCCGTCCGGCACGCCGACCGGCCTGCTCCAGGTGGCCGCCGGCTGACGCCACTGACGCACGGTTCCTGAGGAGGCCGTCCGCGGCCGTCTCGAAGGACGGGCCCGCTCCCTTCGTCACGAAGGGGCGGGCCCGCTGCTCGTCAGGAGTCTGCATTGCCGTTGGGCAATGCAGACTCGGGTCAGAGGTGGTTGGGCGCCTCGGTGAGGACCGTGCGCAGCCGCTGCTCGATGTCGTCGAACTCCGCTTGGCCGATGGTCAGCGGGGGAGCGAGCTGCACGACCGGGTCGCCGCGGTCGTCCGCGCGGCAGTACAGGCCCGCGTCGAAGAGCGCCTTGGAAAGGTAGCCGCGCAGCATCGACTCCGACTCGGCGGCGTTGAAGGTCTCGCGGGTCGCCTTGTCCTTGACGAGCTCGATCCCGTAGAAGTAGCCCTCGCCGCGCACGTCGCCGACGATCGGCAGGTCGAGCAGCCGCTCGAGGGTGCGGCGGAAGGCGGGGGCATTTTCCTTCACGTGGTCGTTGAGCCCCTCGCGCTCGAAGATGTCGAGGTTGGCCAGGGCGACCGCGGCGCTCACCGGGTGGCCACCGAAGGTGTAGCCGTGGGTGAAGGTGTTGGCCCCGCTCTTGTAGGGCTCGAAGAGCCGGTCGCTCGCGATCATCGCGCCGATGGGGGAGTACCCGGAGGTCATCCCCTTCGCGCAGGTGATGATGTCGGGCGTGTAGCCGAAGTCCTCGCAGGCGAACATCGAGCCGATCCGGCCGAAGGCGCAGATGACCTCGTCGGAGACGAGCAGCACGTCGTACTCGTCGCAGATCTCGCGCACCCGCTCGAAGTACCCGGGCGGCGGCGGGAAGCAGCCGCCGGCATTCTGCACCGGCTCGAGGAAGACCGCGGCGACGGTGTCGGGGCCCTCGAACTCGATCGCCTCGGCGATCCGGTCGGCGGCCCAGCGGCCGAAGGCCTTGGGGTCGTCGCGCAGGTCCTCGGCGGCCCGGTAGATGTTGGTGTTGGGCACCTTGTGCGCGCCCGGCACGAGCGGCTCGAAGTCCTCCTTCAGCGGCGGCAGGCCGGTGATCGACAGGGCGCCGTGCGGGGTGCCGTGGTAGGCGATCGAGCGCGAGATGACCTTGTGCTTCTTCGGCTTGCCGGTGAGCTTGAAGTACTGCTTGGCCAGCTTCCACGCGGACTCGACGGCCTCGCCGCCACCGGTGGTGAAGAAGACGCGGTTGAGGTCGCCGGGGGCGCCGGCCGCGAGCCGCTCGGCGAGCTCGATGGCGGCCGGGTGGGCGTAGGACCAGATGGGGAAGAAGGCGAGCTTCTCGGCCTGCTTGAGCGCCGTCTCGGCGAGCTCCTGGCGACCGTGCCCGACCTGGACGACGAAGAGGCCGGCGAGGCCGTCGATGTACTCCCGCCCGGTGTCGTCCCAGATCTTGTGGCCCTCGCCGCGCACGATCGTCGGGATGTGCCCGCCCTCCTCGTAGACGGAGTGGCGGGTGAAGTGCATCCACAGGTGGTCTCGGGCGGCCTGCTGCAGGTCGGTGCCCCGAGCAGTGCGGGCGGTGGTCATGGGCTCTTGGGTCATCTGGTCCCCCAGTTGTAGTGCTGCTTGTTGAGCTTGAGATAGACGAAGGTCTCGGTGGAGCGCACGCCCGGCAGGGTGCGGATGCGCGCGGTGAGGAGGTCGAGCAGGTGGGCGTCGTCCTCGCAGACGACCTCGACGAGCAGGTCGAAGCTGCCGGCGGTCGTCACGACGTAGTCGACCTCGGGCATCTCGGCGAGCGCATCGGCGACCGGTCCCATGTCGCCGTCGACGGTCAGGCCGATCATGGCCTGCCGACGGAAGCCCACCTGGAGCGGGTCGGTGACCGCGACGATCTGCATGAGACCGCCGTCGATGAGCCGACCGACGCGCTGGCGCACGGCGGCCTCGGAGAGGCCGACGGCCCGGCCGATCGTCGCGTAGGACTGACGACCGTCCTCCTGGAGGTGCTCGATGATCTGCTTGCTCATCTCGTCGAGCGGAGCAGGGGTGGTCATGGCGCCCATCGTGGCGTGAGGTCGGTCGCATGGCAAGCCGAGCGCGACGAAATCCGTACGAAACACTCGTGATCGCAGATGTTTTCACAGTTAGGGCCGCCGGAGCCTGTCGATTTCGTCGACGGCGCACTATCGTCTGGGTCACATTCCCGATCGGAAGGACCCCAGTCGTGACCCAGCCCCGGACCCTGCGCAACTTCATCGGTGGCGAGTACGTCGACGCCACCGGCGACGCGAGCATCGATCTGGTCAACCCCGCGACCGGGCAGGTCGTCGCCCACGCTCCTGTCTCCACGCAGGCCGACGTCGACGCGGCCTATGCGAGCGCCGAGGCCGGCTTCGCCGAGTGGTCCGAGGCGACGCCGGGCGAGCGGCAGAGCGCCCTGCTCAAGTTCGCCGACGCCCTCGAGTCCCGCGCCGAGGACCTCATCCGGCTCGAAGGGGAGAACACCGGCAAGCCGCATGCCCTCACCGCCACCGAGGAGGTGCCGGTCATGTGCGACCAGCTGCGCTTCTTCGCCGGTGCCGCCCGCGTGCTCGAGGGCCGCGCCTCCGCCGAGTACATGAAGGGCCACACGAGCTGGATCCGCCGCGAGCCCATCGGCGTCGTCGGCCAGGTGACCCCGTGGAACTACCCGATGATGATGGCCGCGTGGAAGATCGGCCCGGCGTTGGCCGCCGGCAACTCGATCGTCCTCAAGCCGAGCGACACCACGCCCGAGACCACCCTGCTCATGGCCGAGGTCGCCAGCGAGTTCCTACCCGCCGGCACCTTCAACGTCATCACCGGTGACCGCGACACCGGTCGGATGGTCGTCGAGCACGACACCCCCGGCCTCGTCGCCATCACCGGCTCGGTGCGCGCGGGAGTCGAGGTCGCCGCCTCCGCGGCGCGCAACCTCAAGCGCGCCCACCTCGAGCTCGGCGGCAAGGCGCCGGTCGTCGTCTTCGACGACGCCGACATCGAGGCCGCGGTCGAGGGCATCGCCACGGCCGGCTACTTCAATGCCGGTCAGGACTGCACCGCCGCCACCCGTGTGCTCGCCGCGCCGGGCATCCACGACGACTTCGTCGCCGCCCTGGCCGAGTACGCCCGTGACAACGCCAAGGTCGGCATGCCCGACGACGAGGACGCGCTCCTCGGCCCGGTCAACAACAGCAACCAGCTGGCCAAGGTCGCCGGCTTCATCGACCGGCTGCCCGACCACGCCAACCTCGCGCAGGGTGGCGAGCGGCTCACCGCGATGGGCGACGGCTTCTTCTACGCGCCGACGGTCGTCTCCGGCCTGCAGCAGGACGACGAGGCGATCCAGGACGAGATCTTCGGCCCGGTCATCACCGTCCAGCGCTTCACCGACGAGGACCAGGCCGTCGCCTGGGCCAACGGCGTCGAGTACGGCCTCGCGTCGTCGGTGTGGACCAAGGACTTCGGGCGCGCGATGCGCATGAGCAAGCGCCTCGACTTCGGCTGCGTCTGGATCAACACCCACATCCCGCTCGTCGCCGAGATGCCGCACGGCGGCTTCAAGAAGTCCGGCTACGGCAAGGACCTGTCGATGTACGGCTTCGAGGACTACACCCGGGTCAAGCACGTCATGGCCAACATCGAGAGCTGACGCACCACCTCCCCTTCGTCCCTCCCCACGGAAGCGAGGTCCGACATGGACCGCTTTCGGCGTCCCGCCGACCCCAGAACCGCCGAGCTGATCCGGGCCGCGCAGGCCTCCGCCCGCTCACGGCGCCGGCTCTCCCCGAGCCGCCGTGACGTGCTCGGCCTCGCCGGCCTCGGTGTCGGTGCCAGCGTCCTCGGGGCGTGCGCGCCGCCGAAGCCGCCGGCCGGGGGAGGGACGGCGGCGGTGGAGCTCCCCAAGGACCTCTCGGACCAGGAGAAGGTCGTCCGGTGGGCCAACTGGACCGCCTATCTCGACATGGACGACGCGGGCAAGACCTATCCGACGCTCACCGCCTTCGAGAAGGAGAGCGGGATCACGGTCTCCTACACCGAGGACGTCGACGACAACGACACCTACTTCAACAAGATCGCGCCGCAGCTGCGGCCAAGCAGGACATCAACCGCGACATCTTCACCTTCACCGACTGGATGACCAACCGGATCATCCGCGAGGGGCTGTGCCAGCCGCTCGAGCTGATCCAGATGCCCAATGCGAGCAACCTCCTGGCCCCGCTCAAGGACGTCTCCTTCGACCCCGGGCGGCAGTACTCCCTGACCTGGCAGTCCGGCTTCGCCGGCATCGGCTACCACAAGGGCAAGGTCGGCCGGGAGCTCAAGGCGATCGAGGACCTGTGGGCCGACGACCTCAAGGGCCGCATCTCGGTGCTCAGCGAGTTCCGCGACACCCTCGGCCTGATCATGCAGTCGCAGGGCGTCGACCCCTCCGGTGACTTCGACCAGGCCGCCTTCGAGGCGGCGATCGGTGAGGTCGACAAGCGCCTCACCGAGGGCTACATCCGCCGGATCAAGGGCAACAGCTATCTCAACGACCTCAAGAGCGGCAATGCCGTGGCCGGCATCGTCTGGTCCGGTGACCTCTTCGTCCTGCGGGCCGAGACCGAGGACGACGACTGGGAGTTCGTCATCCCCGAGTCCGGCGGGATGCTCTGGAGCGACAACCTCATGGTGCCGATCACGAGCCACCACCGGCGCAATGCCCAGCAGGTCATGGACTACTACTACGACCCCGAGGTGGCCGCCGAGGTCGCCGCGTGGGTCAACTACATCTGCCCCGTCGAGGGCGCCCGGGCGGAGATGGAAAAGATCGACCCCGACCTCGCGGAGTCGCCCTTCATCTTCCCGAGCGAGGACTACATCGCCGACCACGACATCGTCGGCTTCAGGGCACTGTCCTCCCAGGAGGACGCGGACTACAGCGCGCTGTGGGCGAAGGCGGTGGGCAACTGATGGGCCTCTTCACACGATCCTCGGCCGGTGGTGTCCGCGAGGCGAAGGGGGATCTCGTCCTGGAATCGGTGACGAAGACTTTCGGGGACTTCACCGCCGTCGACGACCTCGACCTGCGGGTGCCGCGCGGTTCCTTCTTCGCCCTGCTCGGCCCCTCGGGCTGCGGCAAGACGACGACCCTGCGGATGGTGGCCGGCCTCGAGCAGCCCTCTGCCGGAAGGGTGCTCATCGGCGACACCGACCTCACCGGCTCACGTCCCTACGAGCGCCCGGTCAACACCGTCTTCCAGAGCTATGCGCTCTTCCCGCACCTGAGCATCCGCGACAACGTCGCCTTCGGACCGAAGCGCCGCGGCGAGGGTGACGCAGTCCGCCTCGCCGACGAGGCGCTCGAGCTGGTCCAGATGGCCCACCTCGCCGGGCGTCGCCCCGCGCAGCTCTCCGGCGGCCAGCAGCAGCGCGTGGCCCTCGCCCGGGCGATCGTCAACCGCCCGGAGGTGCTGCTGCTCGACGAGCCGCTCGGTGCCCTCGACCTGAAGCTGCGGCGCCAGATGCAGGTCGAGCTCAAGCGGATCCAGACCGAGGTCGGCCTGACCTTCATCCACGTCACCCACGACCAGGAGGAGGCCATGACGATGGCCGACACGGTCGCGGTGATGAACAAGGGGCGCATCGAGCAGATGGGTGCCCCCGAGGAGCTCTACGACCTGCCGGGCACCGCCTTCGTCGCCGGCTTCGTCGGGCAGTCCAACCTCGTGCCCGCGACGGTCACCGGCAGCGACGGTGACCACCTCGTCGCCGACGCGGCGGGCACGACCGTGCGGGTGCCGCGCTCGCGGGCCGCGGTGACCGAGGGACAGGTGCTCTTCGGCGTCCGTCCCGAAAAGGTGCGGCTGCACCCCCTTCGGCCCGAGTCGGCAGGGAACGACGTGCGGGCGACGGTCACCGACGTCTCCTTCACCGGCGTCGCCACCCAGTACCTCGTCACGGTGCCCTCGGGCGGCCAGTGGTCGGTCTACGAGCAAAATCTCGACGTCGAGCCGCAGTCCACCCGGCCGGGCGACGAGGTCTGGCTGTCGTGGGACCCCGCGCACGCCTTCGTCGTCGCCGCCGACGACCTGCCCGAGGGGGCGCCGGACAAGGCCTTCGTCGCCACGGGGGAGACGTCGTGACCACTGCTACGGCGGGCGGACCCCCTTCGCCTGCAACGGATCCCGACGTCGTCGAGGGCCGGCGCTCCCGCCGGATCGCCTACCTGCTGCTCCTGCCGGGCGTGCTGTGGCTCGTCGTCTTCTTCGTCTGCCGGTCGTCCAGCTCTTCACCGTCAGCCTGCAGAGCGACTACCCGGGCGTGCCCGGCTACTACTACCGCGACGTCAACTTCGGCAATTACGTCGACGCGCTCGTGGAGTTCTGGCCGCACATGCTGCGCTCGCTGCTCTTCGGCGCGCTGGCGACCTTCTTCGCCTTCGTCCTGGCCTACCCGCTCGCCTACGCGATGGCCTTCAAGGCCGGCCGGTGGCGCCCGGTGATGCTCATCTGCGTCATCGCGCCCTTCTTCACCTCCTTCATCCTGCGCACGATCGCCTGGCGGCAGATCCTTGCCGACGACGGGATCGTCGTCAGCGTGCTCACGACGCTGCACATGCTGCCCGGCGGGCGGATCACCGAGACGTGGGTGGCGGTCGTGGCCGGCCTGACCTACAACTTCCTGCCCTTCATGGTGCTGCCGATCTACGCCTCGCTCGAGCGGGCCGACCCGCGGGTCATCGAGGCCGGTGGCGACCTCTACGCCAACGGCATGACGACCTTCGCCCGGGTGACCCTGCCGATGTCGATGCCGGGTGTGCTCGCCGGCACGCTGCTCACCTTCATCCCCGCCTCCGGCGACTACGTCAACGCCGAGCTCCTCGGCTCCGACCGAAGTACCAAGATGGTCGGCAACGTCATCGAGAGCCAGTTCTTCAAGGTGCCCGGCGGCTACGACACGGCCGCGGCGCTGAGCTTCACGCTCATGGCGATGATCCTCGTCCTCGTCTTCTTCTACGTCCGCCGCTTCGGCACCGAGGAGCTGGTCTGAGATGCGCACCGTGACCCGCTGGATCGGCGACCGCTTCGCGATGATCGCCGCGATCCTCGTGCTCTTCTACCTCTTCCTGCCGGTCCTCTACACCTTCATCTTCAGCTTCAACGACTACCGCAAGTCCAACATCACGTGGAACTCCAACGCCGGCCCGACGCTCAAGCACTGGGAGAACCCGTGCGGCGCTCCCGGCATCTGCGACTCCCTCGTCACCTCGCTGCAGGTGGGGCTGCTCGCGACCTTCGTCGCCACCGTGCTCGGCACGATGATCGCCTTCGCGATGGTGCGGCACCGCTTCCGGGGCAAGGCGGCGAGCGACCTGCTCGTCTTCGTGCCGATGGCCACGCCCGAGATCGTCCTCGGCGCGAGCCTGCTGACGATCTTCGTGCAGGGCTTCTCGCAGGTGGGCCTGCGGCTGGGCTTCTGGACGATCGTCATCGCCCACATCATGTTCTGCCTGAGCTTCGTCGTCGTCACCGTGCGGGCCCGGCTGCAGAGCCTCGACCCGCGCATGGAGGAGGCGGCCCAGGACCTCTACGCCGGCCCCGGCGACACCTTCTGGAGGGTCACCCTGCCGCTCGTCCTGCCGGGCATCGTCGGAGCCGCGATGCTCGCCTTCAGCCTGAGCTTCGACGACTTCATCATCACCAACTTCGTCTCGGGTGACACGAGCACCTTCCCGAAGTTCGTCTACGTCAGCTATCTGCGCGGCATCCCCGCGCAGGCCAATGTCATCGGCTTCTCGCTCTTCGTCATCGCGGTCCTGCTGGTCGTCGTCGGCCAGCGGGTGGCGAGCAGCCGGACCTCGAAGTGAGTCGGGAGGCTCCCATGCGTGTGCTCATGATCGGTGCCGGCGGGGTCGGTGACGCGGCGGCCAAGATCGCCGCCGAGCGCGACTTCTTCGAGCTGTGGGTGGTGGCCGACTACTCGCTCGAGCGGGCCGAGACGACGGTCGCCGCGGCGACGGCACGAAGGGGGGAGAAGGGAACGTTCGTCGCGGCGCAGGTCGATGCGTCGGACCCGGCGGCCGTGACCGCCCTGGCCCGTGAGCACGGCGCGACGCACGTCTTCAACGCCGTCGACCCGCGCTTCGTCATGCCGATCTTCGACGGGGCGCTCGCTGCCGGGGCCGACTACCTCGACATGGCGATGTCGCTGTCCACGCCGCACCCGGAGCGGCCGCACGAGCTGCCCGGGGTCAAGCTCGGCGACCAGCAGCTGGCCAAGGCAGGGGAGTGGGAGGCGGCGGGCCGGCTCGCCCTCCTCGGCATCGGGGTCGAGCCGGGGCTCTCCGACGTCTTCGCCCGCTACGCGGCGGACGAGCTCTTCGACGAGATCGACGAGCTCGGCACCCGCGACGGGGCCAACCTCGTCGTCCACGACGACGACGGCAACGAGGTCTTCGCCCCCGGATTCTCGATGTGGACGATCATCGAGGAGTGCCTCAACCCGCCGGTGGTGTGGGAGCGCGAGCGGGCCGGCGGTGACGTCGAGGCGGGCTTCGCGACGATGCCTCCCTTCGCCGAGCCGGAGATCTTCGACTTCCCCGAGGGGATCGGGCCGGTGGAGTGCGTCCACGTCGAGCACGAGGAGGTGCTCCTCATGCCGCGGTGGGTCGACGCGGGCAAGGTGACCTTCAAGTACGGCCTCGGCGAGCAGATGATCTCGATGCTGCGGATGCTCCACGAGCTCGGCCTGGACTCGACCGACCCGGTCGACGTCAAGGGCGTGCAGGTCAGCCCGCGCGACGTCGTCGCGGCCGTGCTGCCCGACCCGGCGACGATCGGTCCGCGGATGACCGGCAAGACCTGTGCCGGGCTGCTCGTCACGGGGACCAAGGACGGCGCGCGCGGGCGGTCTACCTCTACCACGTGGCCGACAACGAGGTCTCGATGCGCGACTACGATGCCCAGGCGGTCGTGTGGCAGACGGCGATCAACCCCGTCGTCGCGCTCGAGCTGCTCGCGACGGGCGTCTGGTCGGCCCCGGGGGCCAAGGGGCCGGAGGCCTTCGACGCGCGGCCCTTCCTCGAGCTGCTCGCCGCCCCCGCCCCGCAGGGCTACGGCTCGCCGTGGGGGATCGAGGAGCGGGACCCGGCCGCCCCCAACCGCAGCCCCGACTGACCTCATCGATGGTTGTGTCGTGAAGTGGTAGCCGGGGGAGCCGGCAGCCCCCACCAGCTACCTGTCGGCTTCCGGACCTACCGGTTCAACTCACAACCATGTGGGTCGCGGCGAAGATTCAGTGGAGCTGGAGCTCGCGCTCGGGGCGCCGGTGAGTGGGCGTGCCGGGGGTGCGCACCGACCACTGCGCGGTGAGCGGGCGCAGGCTGTGCACGGTGGGCTTCGGCAGGTCGAAGGGGTGCGTGCGCAGCCACACCGCCGCCGGCACCGGGACGGCTGGGGGCGCGGGGTCGGCGCCGGGGCGACCTCGGGCTCGCTGTCGCGGCCACGGCGGCCCGGCAGGTCGTAGCTCCAGCCGAAGGGGAGGCCCCGCCGGGTGAGCGCACGGTCGCCGTTGACGATGAGGCGCAGCACGAGTCCACCGGCGAGCAGCCCGGCGACGAGGTCGGTGGGCCAGTGGAAGCCGAGGTAGAAGGCGACGACGATCGCCTGCAGCGCGATGAGCGTGACGAGCCAGGTCAGGCGCCGACGCAGCCGGGTGTCGGGGCCGGCGTAGGCGAGGATCAGGTAGGCCGCGGCGCCGTAGATGAGGACCGCCTCGGCGGCGTGGCCGGAGGGGTAGGCGATGCCGTACAAGCCGTGGGCAATCGGGCCGCCGTCCCAGAAGCCACCACCGGTGCCGTGGATGGGTGCCGAGCGACCGAGCAGGACCTTCATCCCGCCGATGCCGACGTAGAAGCCGACCTCGGCCGCGGCGACGATCGCCAGCGGGTGCCAGGTGCGGTGGCGCCAGGCGAGCACGAGGGCGACCGCGAGCAGGACCGGCAGGCAGACCGCCTGACCGGCGACGGCATTGGGCACCGAGTCGAGGAACTGCCACCAGTTGGGCGTGTAGCGCTTGGCCCAGTAGCCCTGGAAGCGCTCGTCATAGGGCTGGAGTGGGCCCGCTGCCAGCAGCGTGAACACGACGAGCGCACCGGCGAGGACCGGTGCGCTGGTCAGTCGAGGGAGGCGGGCCACCCTCTAGGGATAGTGGACGAGTCTGAACGGAACCTGAAGAACACGCCATCTGTGAGCAATTGCACAGGTCCACCCGGAACCCGCGTCCGGGGTCGGGTGCGCCTCAGGACAGCTCGGCGCGCACCGCGTCGACGAAGGTATCGACGTCGCTCTCGGTCGTGTCCCAGGCGCACATCCAGCGCACCTGACCGGTCGTCTCGTCCCAGAAGTAGAAGCGGAAGGACTCCATGAGCCGCTCGCTCGACTCCCGGGCGAGGATCGGGAAGACGGCATTGGCCTCGACCTCGGTGGGCAGGGTGATGCCCTCGATGTCGGCGACGCCGTCGGCGAGGCGCCGGGCCATTGCGTTGGCGTGCTCGGCATTGCGCCGCCACAGGTCGCCCTCGAAGATCGCGAGCAGCTGCGCCGAGACGAAGCGCATCTTGCTCGCCAGCTGCATCGACTGCTTGCGCAGGAAGGTCGCGCCGGTCACCCGGTCGGGGGAGAGGACGAGACCGCCTCGGCGAGCATCGCGCCGATCTTGGTCCCGCCGAGCGACAGGATGTCGACGCCGGCGTCAGTCGTCAGCTCACGCAGCTCGACCCCCAGGGCGGCCGCCGCATTGGACAGGCGCGAGCCGTCGAGGTGCAGCACCCACCCCATCTCGTGGACGAGGTCGGCGATCGCGCGGATCTCGGCGGCGTGTAGACGGTGCCGACCTCGGTGGAGTTGGTGATCGAGACGACGCCGACCTGGGCGAAGTGCTCGTCGCCGACCCGGGCCGGGTAGGCGCGGATGAGCTCGGGCGTCAGCTTGCCGTCGGGGGTGTCGATGACGTTGACCTTGAGCCCGCCGACCCGCTCGGGCGCGGCGGCCTCGTCGACGTGGATGTGGGCGCTGCTCGTCGTGAGCACCGACCCCCAGCGCGGCGTGCACGCCTGCAGCGCAAGGACATTGGCCCCCGTGCCGTTGAAGACCGGGTAGACCTGCGCCGCCGTGCCGAAGACCTCGGAGAGCACCTCGGTCAGACGCGCGGTGTAGACGTCCTCGCCGTAGGCGACCTGGTGGCCGCCGTTGGCCGCGACGATCGCCGCGAGCACCTCGGGGTGCACGCCGGCGTAGTTGTCGCTGGCGAAGCCGCGGCTCGACGGGTCGTGGATCGGGGCGAAGGGGGTTGCCTGGGTGGTCGTGTCGGTCACGCGGGGATCCTCTCAGCCGCGGCGGCCTCGGCAGCGCGCGGGTCGAGGGTGCCGGTGATGCCGCGGGTGGCCTCGATGACCGGCGCGAGCTTCTTGCGCAGCGCCTCGTAGAAGACGTTGAGCGGGAACTCGTCGGGCTGCACGAGGTCGGTCAGACCCTTCGGCGGGCCGTCGAGCGGCAGGTGCTCGGCCCCCTTCGCCCAGGCCGACGCTGGGTGCGGCGCGACGTAGCCGGCGATGAACTGGTGCGCGGCCATCCAGTGCCCGACCCGGGAGCGGTCGATGCCCTCGCGGTAGAGGGTCTCGACCTCGTCGGACAGGGCGACGACCGCGGCCGGGACCTGCGCCCAGTCGAAGGTCAGCGTGTTGTCGGTCCAGCGCATCGCCCCGCGCTTGTGCAGCCACGCGAAGAGCAGCTGCCCGCCGAGGCCGTCGTAGTTGCGCACCCGGTCGCCGGTGACGGGGAAGCGGAAGAGCCGGTCGAAGAGGATCGCCAGCTGCACGGCGCGGGCATAGGGGTGGCCCGCCTCCGCCAGCGTCACGCTCTGCCGGAAGGTGTTGAGGTCGCAGCGCAGTTCCTCGAGGGCGTACATCCAGAAGGGCATGCGCTGCTTGATCATGAAGGGGTCGAAGGGGAGGTCCCCGTGGCTGTGCGTGCGGTCGTGGATGAGGTCCCACATCGCGAAGGTCGCCTGGGCGACCTCCTGCGAGGCGACGAGCCGCTCGCCCTCGGGCGGCAGGTCGAGGCCGAGCACCTCCGCGGAGGCGGAGGTCACGCGACGGAAGCGGGCGGCCTCGCGGTCGCAGAAGATCGCGCCCCAGCTGAACTTCGGCACCTCGCGCACGGCGACGGTCTCGGGGAAGAGGACGGCCGAGTTGGTGTCGTAGCCGGGGGTGAAGTCGATGAAGCGGACCGGCAGGAACATCGGGTTGTCGTAGGTCGCCTCGACGTCGGCGAGCCACTGGGGCCACATGACGTCGAAGAGCACGGCCTCGAAGACCCGGTCGAGGTTGCCGTTCTGCGTGTACATCGGGAAGACGGCGAGGTGCTGCGTGCCGTCGACGCGGTGCCGGTCGGGGCGGAAGGCCATGAGCGAGTCGAGGAAGTCGGGCACCCCGAAGCCGCCGTCGACCCAGCGCTGCAGGTCGACCGGCAGCGCCGCCAGGTAGTCGGCGTCGTGCGGGAAGCGCGGCGCGAGCTCGGTGATCCGCTCGGCCATGACGGCCACGAGCGCGGTCGCCCGCTCGCGGTCGGCGTCGTCGGCGAGCGACCCGTCCTTGGTCTGCATGAGCCGCAGCTCCTCCACGGCCGCCTTGAGCGCGACCCACGCGTCGCTGCCCCCCACCTCCGGTCCCTGAGGAGCGAGTCCGCTCTGCGGGCGAGCGTCTCGAAGGGACGCATCCCCATTCCCCGC
Organism: Janibacter sp. CFPM2_SD2; assembly: GCF_057364645.1. Taxonomy (NCBI): domain Bacteria; kingdom Bacillati; phylum Actinomycetota; class Actinomycetes; order Micrococcales; family Intrasporangiaceae; genus Janibacter; species Janibacter sp. CFPM2_SD2. The sequence continues at coordinate 5,171 of NZ_JBNFOF010000009.1, read as the reverse complement.
CCACGTCACGAGGTTCACCCAGAACTCCTCGTGGTCGAGCTCACCGATCGAGTCGTCCCCGACGAGGTCGGAGTCCGCGAGCACGACGACGCGGCCGGCGCCGTGCTGCACGGTGACGGCGAGCGGCTGGGCCGCGGGGTGGGGCGGTGGCGGAGGTGCGGGCGAGGACGCGGGCACCCGGGGCGCCGGAGGCGTCGATGGTCCCGGCGCGGTAGAAGCACAGCTCGTCGATGCCGGCCATGACGCCCTGCCCGGGGCCGGTGCTCGTCTCGCCGAGGACCCAGGTCGCATTGCCCTGGTGGCGGCGGCCGCCGTCGGCGCGCTCGTGGACGAGCGTGGAGACGATCTTCAGGCCGAAGGGAGCCAGCAGCTCGTTGAGGTTGTTGCCGTGGGCGTCGTGGTCGCACTCGCCGAGGACGACGAGACCGCCCCCCTTCGCCACGTGGTCGGTGACGGCGGTGATCTCGGCGGGGGAGAGGACCGGCGGCAGGTCGCCGGCGACGCGCTCGCTGGAGGCGGCTGCGGGGTGGGCTATGACGAGGACGTCGGTGCCGGCCAGCGCCTCCGGCGTCAGCTCACCGTCGGTGTGGGCCAGGACCTCGGTGCCGCGCTCGCGCAGGACCGCGGCGGCCCGGGCGAGGCTCGCGTCGCCGGGGTTGGCGGGGTTCATCCGCTCGGCGAGCTCGGGGTCGATGGACCACGCGCTGCTGTGCGCCTGGTCGAGGAGCACCCGGGCGAAGGGGGTCGTGACAGTCATTGCGGCCTCCGGCGGCGAAATCTGGAAGTTCAACGCTCATAGCGTGACAAAACCGGAGGATTTACGCCAGTCCGACGCAGGGTGGGGTGAACCTGCATGCGGGTGGTGCGTGAGTGGTGCCGATTGTTCAGGTTGGGGTCGGCGGGTCGGTGGGTGGGTGGGGTTGTGGTGGGTGAGACTGCGGGTGTTGCCGGTGTGTGGGCCTGTTGGGGTTCGACGGCGAGTGCTGGGGAGGCGTGTGGTGGTGCGGCGTTGGTTGGTGGCTGTGGTTGTGGTGGTCGCCTTCTTCCCGAGGGGCGGCTGACATGGGACTGCGCTCTTTGGGACGAAGAGGGAACGTCCAACTCGCTCATGATGATGAGCGGCGGTTCCCGGGGCTGCTGATCCAGGGCGACACGTTGGCCGGCTTGATCGAGGATCTTGAGGAGGAGGCGCCCGACTCGTACGCGTTGCAGACGGCGAAGTCGTGGCTCGCCGCCTACGAAGAGATGATGCGTGAGGTCCACCTGGAGTTGCCCTACAGTCACTGACCCGCTTCACGGAGGGCACTGCATGCTCAGGGCAGGCCGTAACGTTGCCCCCATGGCAGCCGTGACGCAGAAGTCAGCCCTCGAGTACGCCCCCACTCAGCTCTACATCGGAGGGCAGTGGCGCGATGCCGGTGACGGCGCCACCTTCGCCGTGAGCGACCCGGCCACCGGCAAGACCCTCGTCGAGGTCGCCGACGCAACCGTCGCCGACGGCAAGGCGGCGCTCGACGCGGCCGTCGCCGCGCAGGCCGAGTGGGCCGCGACCGACCCGCGGGTGCGCTCGGAGATCCTGCGCTCGGCCTTCGAGCTCATCACCGAGCGGGCCGACACCTTCGCCATGCTCATGACCCTCGAGATGGGCAAGCCCCTGGCCGAGGCGCGCGGCGAGGTGACCTACGGCGGTGAGTTCTTCCGCTGGTTCGCCGAGGAGGCCGTGCGCATCCACGGCCGCTACGCCGTCGCCCCCAGCGGTGGGACCCGCCTGACGACGATGAAGCAGCCCGTCGGGCCGGTCTTCGCCATCACTCCGTGGAACTTCCCGCTCGCCATGGGCACCCGCAAGATCGGCCCCGCGATCGCCGCCGGCTGCACCACCGTCGTCAAGCCGGCCCACGAGACACCGCTGACGATGCTCGCCCTGGCCCGCCTGCTCGAGGAGGTCGGCCTGCCCGCCGGCGTGCTCAACGTCGTGCCGACGACCTCCTCCGGCGAGGTGAGCGAGCCGATCATCCGCGACCCGCGCCTGCGCAAGCTGACCTTCACCGGCTCCACGCCGGTCGGCAAGAAGCTCGTCGAGCAGTCCTCCGAGCAGCTGCTGCGCACCTCGATGGAGCTCGGGGGCAATGCCCCCTTCGTCGTCTTCGAGGACGCCGACCTCGAGCGCGCCGTCGAGGGCGCGATGCTCGCCAAGATGCGCAACATCGGCGAGGCCTGCACCGCCGCCAACCGCTTCATCGTCCACGAGTCGGTCGCCGACGACTTCGCCGCGGCCCTGGCCGACCGCATGGGCGCCCTGACCATGGGCAAGGGCACGACGAAGGGGGTCGACGTCGGCCCGCTCATCACCGAGAAGGCGCGCACCGGCGTCGCCGAGCTCGTCGACGACGCGGTCTCGCAGGGCGCCCGCGCCCTCGTCGGTGGCGAGGTGCCCTCGGGCAAGGGCTGGTTCTACCCGCCGACCGTGCTCACCGACGTCCCGGCGAGCGCCCGAGTGCTCACCGAGGAGATCTTCGGCCCGGTCGCGCCGATCACGACCTTCAGCACCGAGGAAGAGGCCGTCGCGCTGGCCAACTCCACCGAGTACGGCCTCGTCGCCTACGTCTTCACCGAGAACACCTCCCGCACGATCCGCGTCGCCGAGGCGCTCGAGTTCGGCATGGTCGGCATCAACCAGGGCATCGTCTCCAACCCCTCGGCCCCCTTCGGCGGGGTCAAGCACTCCGGCTTCGGCCGCGAAGGGGGATTCGAGGGCATCGAGGAGTACCTCGAGACCAAGTACGTCGGCCTGGCGCTCTGACCGTGTCGAAGACCTGGCGCACCCGGCTCCAGCTCGCCGGGGGAGTCCTGCTGATCCTGCTCGCCGCCTGGATCGTCATCTCCGGCGGCAACGGGGGCGACTCCTCGCCCGGCGGGTCGACCACCTCCGCCGCGACGTCGGCGACCTCGCAGACCGAGGCGGGGGGACCCCCTTCGGGCACAGGGGAGTCCGGCTCCACTCCCGACTCCGGGCTGGACACGATCGCCGAGTCGCAGCTGCCGCCGGAGGGCCGCGAGACGCTCGAGCTGATCCGCTCCGACGGACCCTTCCCCTACGACCGCGACGGCATCACCTTCGGCAACCGCGAGGGGATCCTGCCCGACCAGTCGCAGGGCTACTACCGCGAGTACACCGTGCCGACGCCCGGCGAGGACGACCGCGGCGCGCGCCGGATCGTCGGCGGGCAGGACGGCGACCGCTACTACACGGACGACCACTACGCGAGCTTCGCCCAGATCGAGGAGGGGCAGTGATCCACATCGAGGCCGCCGGGGTCGACGGGCTGCTCGCCCGCGCGGTCACCAGCACCGACCACGTCCACCTCGTCGACGGCGGGTCCGGGCGGGAGGAGACCTACGACCGCTTCGCCGAGGCGCTCGTGCTGCCCGAGCACTTCGGGCGCAACCTCGACGCCCTCATGGACTGCCTGCGCGACGTCGCCGACCGGCACGAGGGGCCGTGGACGCTCGTGTGGCGCCCGGGCCACGGCGGCGCCGACCCGGGCGTGCTCGACGTGCTCGGTGACCTCGACGACGAGTACCCGGACCTGAGCATCGTGGTGGCGGATCGCTGAGGGGCGGGTCAGGACAGCGTGGACAGGCCGGCCGCGAGCGCGAAGCCGACGACCGTCACCAGGCCCGCCATCGGACCCGCAGCCGACCGGGCCTCGGGGATCATCTCGTCGACGAGCATGACGAGGAGCGCGCCGGCGGCGAAGCCGCTGATGAGGGCGGCGCCGCCCTCGCCAGAGATGTCGGCCAGCGCATAGCCGCCGAGCGTGGCGAGGGCGCACACGACAGTCACGCCGAGCCACAGCAGCAGGATGGAGCGGCGCGGGACCGTGCGGCGCATGTCGGCGGCCGAGCCGATGCCCTCGGGCAGGTTGGAGACCCATACCGCGACGAGGAGCGCGACGCTCACTCCGCCACCGGAGGCCAGGCCGATGCCGAGGACGGCCTGCTCCGGGATGCCGTCGAGGAAGGCGCCGAGGGCGAGCCCGCCCCCGATCCGTCCGCGTCGTCGACCTCCCGGTCGGGATGGCCGCGGTGCCGGCGGGCGCCCATGGCCTGGATCGCATGGTTGCCGCCGGTGAAGGCGAGAGCGCCCAGGGCGATCCCCACCGCCACCGGGACAGGGCCGCCTGTGCGCACGCCTTCCTCGGCGAGCTCGAAGGCCACGGACGCGATGAGGGCGCCGGCACCGAAGGCCAGGACGAGACCGACGAGGCGTCGCGGCCAGGTGCGGGCGACGCCGAGCAGGGCGCCGACGAGCAGCGACGAGCCTGCGAGCGCTCCCCACAGCAGTGCGGCGGTCACGGCGCCCTCCCTTCGGTCGTGGTGGCGGCGCGGGTCACTGTCATGATGGCGCGGTGACGACTCCCACCGACACCCGCATCACCCTCTCCCGCGTCATGTCCCAGGCCGAGGCCAACCTCCTGGGCAATGTGCACGGCGGCAACATCATGAAGATGGTCGACGACACCGCCGGCGTCTCGGCCAACCGCTTCGCGCAGGGGCCGGCCGTCACGGCGGCGATGGACGAGATGGCCTTCCTCAACCCCGTGCGCGTCGGCGACGTGCTTCACGTGAGCGCACAGGTCAACTGGGCCGGCACCTCGTCGATGGAGGTCGGCGTGCGGGCCGAGGTCGACCGCTGGGACGCCGTCACCGAGCGCGTCCACGTCGCGAGCGCCTACCTCGTCTTCGTCGCCGTCGATGCCGAAGGGGGGACCCGTCACGTCCCCGAGCTGACCATCGAGACGCCCGAGGAGCAGCGGCGGTTCCGCGAGGCGGAGATCCGCCGGGCCAACCGGCTCGCCCGCCGCGAGGCCATCGAGTCCAGCCGTCGGGAGGAGAGCGCGTGAGCACGCGCGTCACCCTGCTCGGCTCCACCGGGTCCATCGGCACGCAGGGCCTGCAGGTCATCGCTGCCCACCCCGAGCGCTTCGAGGTGGAGGTGCTCGCCGGTGGTGCCAACACGCGGCTGCTTGCCGCCCAGGCCGCACGTTTTCGCCCTTCGCTCGTGGCGGCGGCCGGCGGCACCCGTGAGGAGCTGACCGCGGCGATCGCAGCGGCCGCGGACGACGCCGGGGTCCCCCGGCTACGCGCCCGAGGTCGTCGTGGGGGGA